>JAJDAS010000467.1 GCA_029261755.1 Nitrospinia bacterium | reverse complement strand
ATTGATATGCAGGGAAAGGTTAAATATGATGGAAATAAGTTTGAGATAAGAATAAGAAAAAGGGGACACACGCCGATCCTGAAAGAAGTAGAGAAATTACAAACTCCTTTCCAGGTCCCATGGCTCGAAGGCCGAACGATTTAAATCATCTGGACGGCGTGAATAGGGAGAACTTATGACGATTCTCACTAGCGTGAAAATCGGTGTTTAATGAAAGAATTAAATGGTGAATAAGGAAACCATGCTGAAAAATCAATCGACTCCTCATGGGCAACCCCTTGGGTTCTACGGAACATTGGGGCAATGCAAAAAAATGAAGGAGCTATATTCCACCATAAAGAAATTTGCTTCGAGCGCCACGGCTCCTGTGTTGATATTAGGGGAGAGCGGCACAGGCAAAGAGTTGGTTGCCCGCGCTATTCACGACTCCGGTCCCTTGGGAAGCCACCCCTTTGTAGAAATCAACTGCACCACTCTGCCCAATGAGCTTCTGGAATCCGAACTCTTTGGCTACGAAAGAGGGGCCTTTACGGATGCGAAACAAACCAAAAAGAGGCTGCTGGAATTAGCGGACGGCGGTACCTTTTTCCTAGACGAAATCGGTGACATGGACTTGCATCTTCAGGTCAAACTACTTAGGGTCCTGGAGAAACAGAGCTTCCGTCGCATTGGCGGTACGAAGGATATTCAGGTCACCATGCGCATACTGGCTGCTACCAATAGGAATTTGGGGAAGAGCATCCAAGAGGAAAAGTTTAGAGAAGATTTGTACTACAGATTAAACGTTCTTTCCATTGATTTACCTCCACTGCGGGAACGGGAATCGGACATAGCTCTACTTGCCGATCATTTTTTGGATCTTTTTAACAGGAAGTATTCCAAGAAGCTTCAGGGGTTTTCACCGGAGGCCAAGGATCTTCTCGAAAACTATCCTTGGCCAGGAAATGTCAGGGAGCTTAAAAATAGTATAGAACGGGCCGTTCTTATTACCCCTGCCAAGGTCATTGCCCCCCAGACCCTTAAGCTAGGAGTGGGGCATTTGGTCAAAAAAGATTTGCAGATAGAAAGCAAAAGCAGTGACGAGTTTAATTTCACAATGCCACCGGAAGGAATTTCATTAATCGATTTGGAGAGAGCGGTCATAAAAAAGGCATTGAAGTGTGCCAATGGAAATCAATCCCAGGCAGCCCGGCTCTTAAAAGTGAGCCGAGAACTCCTACGCTACAGGATAAAAAAACACGGCTTGGAATGATTTGGTTTAAAACCACCAATTTTGTGGCATTTTTGTTTAAATACCCCAATTCGGTTCATCTCAACCATAATAAAAAAGGCGGGGTTTTGAAACCCCGCCTTTTTTATTAGGACTTGGTATTGGCGTGTTTTTCTTGGTTTTTTCAGGCTCTGGAAAAAGCCTTAAATCCATTTTTTAAAATCGGTTGCTCTTTAATATTTTGAACCATTTTTTCCGCAATATCCTCTGATTTGATCGCATATTCACCGGAGGCAATTTTATTCCTGTAGTATTCCACTAAATCCTCTCGGATTTTGGATTTACCTTCCTTTTTCTTCCGGTTTTCTTTTAATTCTATGAGTTTTTTCATGGCTCTTAACTGCTCACCGAAAATATTGTTTTCTCTTCAAAGGAAAATACTTTTAAGTTTTAAAGGCAAAAACCCTCAAACCTTGGTAATATCTTATCGGGAAATCAAAAAAATTACTTTAACTGTATTCTTGTATGATAAGTCGGCTAGTGCCATATGAACGTTTTTGCCATTAATTTTCCAATGGTTTCATCATAAAACCTCCCGTAATCACCTTCAAAATAGCGCAAACTATGATTTTCTTTATTTTTTTGGGGCTGACTGGCATTAAGCCTCTAAATGGCCTTTAGGGAAATTTTTCGTGACTGCTCAGGTTATCAAGTTCCAGGTTCAGGGTTCACGGCTAAAGGGTCAAGGCCACCATCCGGGCCTGTCCCAGTCGGAGGCATGATTTCAAGAGAATCGGTCATAAGTCCCGAGCAGTGGGTTTTGGCAACCGGTTTCCTGCTAGTTGTCATGATTTTATAGGGTGGATGCCTGTGAGACATCATCGCTCCACTGGTACAGGCCCGGATGGTGATTTTTACAAGCAAGCTTGCAACCTTTGGACCTGGCAACCTAAGTAGTGACAATTTTTCTTGCCTAATTTATTGAATACTTGCTCGCTTCCCTTTATAATCGACTCTATCTGTAAAATAGCAATGAACATCATCTTCATAAATAACAGAGGTCCAAAAACAAAAAATGCCCTTAAACCAAGTTTCTGAAATATTAGGAAAAGTTGACGGCTTAATCCAGGAAGCTAAGTCCGGGGAGTCCTCTGCCGATTGGGGCGCCCTTTTAGAGTGTTATGAACAAATTAACTCCATCTCGAAAGAAAATGAGTGGACCAGTATGCAAGATGCCGTTACTCTTGCCGAAACTCTTGTTCAGCAGATAATGACCGGTGAAGATCAGGATGCTACTCAAAGTTCCGAACTTTTGGATACCATCAACTCTTCCTTAGGAAAGCTTGTTGAGGATATTAAAGAAAATGGGCATGTTACCATTTCCATTAAAGGTGTTTTAGCCGAAGCCAGGCTTTTTCTGGGTGATTTCGATTATATATCCACCGAGGAAGGTGGAGAGAAAACGGAATTTGAAGAAGGTGACATAGATGTGTTCGATGAGTTTAGAAAAAGGGTCACCAATATTGAAAATCTCGTGCTGGGGCTGGATGAATCTTTCTATGATGAAGAAGCCATAAAAACCATCTTCAGAGAATATCATACATTAAAAGGGGAGGCAGGTTTTACCGGTCTTTCTGAATTAAGCAATTTTTGCCACAAGGTCGAGAGCGCAATTGAGCCTCTCCGCCATAAAAAAATTCGGCTAGCCAAAAATATTACCGATATCCTTTTATTTCTTACCGATATCTGCAAGTCCTACATTGATAATGCCCACCACTCATCTCCCCTTCCCGAAGAAAGTGAAACTGACCAAAATATAGAAACTCTAAAAAGTCATATCGCGGAATCGGAAGATTTAACCACCTCAACAGAATCTTCCGAGCCTGAAGTAGTGGAGGAAGAAAGTGATGAGAGTGAGTTTGCCTCCATGTTTCCACTGGACGATGACGAAGAGGAGGCCGCCGGCACAAAGGAAAAAGAATCGCCTGCTGCTGAAACTGAGGAAGTTTTGGTTGACCAAGAACCACCACCGAGAAAAGAACCCGCTTTAGGAAGCACTTCTTCCAAAGATCAAAAAACATCACCCCAAAAAAATCGCCGGGCTGCCGACGGGCAAGGTCTCGACATGGGAGTGAATATGGCAAAAGTGGACTCCCTGGTGGACATCGCCGCAGAGCTTACGATTCTCTATCAAACCATCAAACAAAGCCCGGAGGTGAAATCCTTTGCCAGTGATCGCCTGACAAATGATATCGACGCCATGGGGCGGCTTTTTAAAGACTTGCAGATACTGATGATGTCCATTCGAATGACGTCTATTTCACCTCTTTTCAACAGGCTCAACAGGGTCATTCGCGATTCAAGCCGGCAGGAAAAAAAGAATATCGAGATTAAAATGAGCGGGACAAATACCATTATTGATAAAAACTTGCTGGATGACATATCCGGGGGGCTTGTTCATATGGTGCGGAACTCCGTCGGACATGGAATCGAAGCTCCCAGAGATCGTATAAAAGCTGGGAAACCGGAAAAAGGGACTATCAGCATGAAAGCCTTCCGGGATGCCAACAATGTAGTGATAGAGGTAAGAGATGATGGCAAGGGCATTTCAAAGGATAAGGTTCTTGAAAAGGCTTTAAAACAGGGCCTGATCAGTTCCAAAGAAGGTATGGCTGACCAGGAAATCTTTAATCTGCTTTTCTTGCCCGGATTTTCCACAGCAGACAAGGTAACCGGTCTTTCAGGTCGTGGGGTCGGCATGGATGTGGTGAAAACTTCTATTGAAAAGGTGCGCGGGAAAATTGATTTGACCTCAGAAGAAGGGAAAGGGACAAAGGTCCGGCTTGTATTGCCTTTCACCTTCGCCATCATCGAAGGGCTGGTTGTGAGGGTAGATCACGATCTATTTATTATTCCTCTCGTTCAGGTTCACGAAATGATCTCTTTGGAAACAGAAGAGATCATGCATATGAAAGGGAAAGAGGAGTTTGTGGATATTCGTGGCAAACTTCTTCCTCTGGTACGGCTTGGGCATCTGTTTTCCGGGAAAAGAAATGGCAATAATGGTTCCGAAAGTACAAAAGTTGTGGTTTCGGTTGAGCATGATCATAAAATCTGCGCTTTGTTGGTAGATGAGGTAATTGCATCCCAAGAAATTGTTTTAAAAGAATTAAAAGGGGCTTTTGCGCATTTAAAATTTGTTTCTGCCGCAGGGGTTTTGGGTAACCGAAGAATCGGCCTTGTCCTGGATGTTGGAGAGATCACCAGTAATATTTATTCCAGAGTGGATATAGAACAAATTCGCGACCGTTCCGTTAAAAAAAGAGATGAAGATCAGGTGGAAGTAGTTGAAATTGGGACCAATCAAGTGGCTATGATCGATTTCTTCGTGGAGTTTAAAAACGGAGGAAAAACGGAAAAACTTCTGCTGGCCATCAACGCCTTCAAAACCAAGGAATTCATGGCCAAAGCGCAAACGGTTCAGCTTCCCAATGCTCCAAAAGGTTTTTCCGGTATGCTGACCCTGCGGGGGAAAACCCTCCCGGTTTTCAGCCTGACGAAACTTATGATGCCCCACCTGCCGGATGAAGATATCCAGGAAAACCTTATCATTATTTGTGAATTCAGCAAAAAAGAGGTGGGATTTATGGTGTCGGGCGTTAACAAGGTGAACTACATATCCTGGAACAAAATTCTCCCACCACCCAATACCAGTTCGCTCATCAAAACCCATAGTATTGTGGGCACTATCTTAAGAGGCAAGGACGTTATTTTTATTCTGGATTTCGAAAAGTTGATTGAATCGGTAATGGTTCTTTACGATTCCCTGGATTCCGTGTCCCGCAAACTCAAAACGAGCAAGACCCATAACTGCATTTTATTGGTGGAAGACTCCAATCTCATGCGGAAAAAGCTGAAAGAGGCACTAGAAAAAATGGGTTTGAAGGTAATTGAAGCGGAAAATGGGAAAGTCGCCTTGGATAAGGTAGATGAGCTATATCATTTGGCACAAGAAAAGAAAGGCTCTATTTTTGATTACATCGATTTGGTTTTGACGGATATTGAAATGCCCGAATTGGATGGCTACACCTTTACAAAGACCATAAAATCGCATCCCGACCTTCGGGTGTTACCGGTATTGCTGCATAGCTCGCTGAGCAACGAAACCATCATTCAACGAGCCAAGGAGGTAAGGGCGGATGGGTTTATCTCCAAATGTAGTCCGGAAAAAATCTATGAAGAGCTGGAGAAGTACTTGTAAGGAACTTGGTGGTGGCTAACTTGGCCTGCGGGTTCAGCCCGTTTTGTTCTTTCGCTTTGCACCCGGCTCATGTCAGACAACATTCTTGAAAAATCGGGATTATTATAGACAAACACTATAATTGCATAATGACCCCATTTTCCAAATACATTCGTCAACTGATTATTAAGCATTAAATTAAGGGCACTTCCAAAAACTCCCTTTACATCCCCCTAGCCCCCTTAACAAAGGGGGAATTAGTGATAGGTTTCTTTAAAAAAGTGAGTTTTTGGAAGTGCCCTTAACTGCAAGGTTGGCATATCAACTATTAGCTGCCAATATTTTCACATCATATTCAGCAAAAACTTTATCCGCTGTTATGATAGTAAGCCCTTCCGCTTTCGCCTGAGAAATTAGCATCCTGTCAAATGGGTCCTTGTGAATTGGGTGAAGCAAGCCCGCCATTTGTCCATGATATAGAGATATAGGCAGCTTTATAAACCTTTCTTGCTCAACGGTTTGGTCCATATCATCAGGGGCGTCCAGCTTCCCTATGGCTTTTTTGATTGAAATTTCCCAGGTTGTCGCGGCGCTGACAAAAATATCATTTTGGCTGTCAATGATTGCCTTTTTGGTTTCCGGTCCAAGAACGGAGTCGCCGGAAAGCCACCATAATAAGACATGGGTATCCAATAAGAATCGCTTCATTCCCTAACGCCCTCAAAAGCCTCGATGATCTCTTCCGGTGTTTCGTCAAAATCCTTAGCGATGGAGATACGCCCTTTTAGCCGCCCTTGCTTCCTTGGCCTCATGTCTCTTTTTACAGGGACAAGCCTCACAAGAGGCATTCCCGCTTTTGCAATAATGACGTCCTCGCCTCCAACCGCTTCTTCCACAAGTTTTGAAAGGTTTGTCTTTGCCTCGTGCATATTGACGGTATGCATATCAACCTCCGAAGTAAGTTAGCTAAGTTTAGCCAAGTATATGTCTTTCTAACATATGTTCGCAAGTATGGGCAGAACCTATGGCATCAGGACTGCTTCTTTTTGGCGGCGTTTTTGGCGCGGAGTTCCTCAATGGCGGCGGCAACCTTGTCCTCCCAGGGGAGCTTTACCTCACGGGCGGGGTCGTAGTGGGGCAGATCGGGAATCGGCTCGCCAAGTTTTGCCAGCAGGGCGCGGGCCTTGTCCAGCCCGTAGCGGAAGACGTGGGGTTCTCCGTCAGCCCAAGCCCCTTTATAGGCGGCAAGGGCGTGTTTTTTCGCCTCTTCTTCATCCCCCATGAGAAGCCGCAGTTCCGCCAGGCCGCGATGAAAAAGATAAAAAATTAGTGAAAATTAGTGGTTTAAAAAGATTTTTGTTTTTAGGGAGGGAAAAATGAACTGGAAAGGATGGTGCTTATAGAATATTGGGATATATAAGAAACTATTTCAAAAAATTGAAGGAATCCGGGATTTCATCTTTATAAATAATCCACAGAATATAAATTACGAAGACTGCGGCAATGGACAAGGTATGAAGACCCACGCAAAATAAGATAAGCGCCTCTAAAGACTTTTTCGCGGCATCAGCACCCATATAAGACGCCTTCAATGCTGTTAAAAACCATCCTGAAGGAATCAGAAGCGCCCCCACGCCAAGCCCCAAACTCAAAGCTTTTTTAATGCTGGCCGAGACCCAAGTTACCATAAGCGCCAGGATGATCACCAGGGATATGGCCCCCAACCCCATGGCATGATAGTGAAACCGTTTGGTGTATAGCCATGTTTTGGAAATGGTTTTCTTTATCTCCTTCTCTTGCAAAAAAACATCTCTTTTATGGCTCTTTACCTCAGCCTTATAGCTCTCCTTGATTTTTGCACTGTAGCGACTGAAGGCCAAACCGGCCACTTCTCCCACAAGAATGGTTCCAAAAGAGAAAAGCAGGCCAAATACCACCGGTCGGATCAATTCGTAGGGGAAAAGTGGTTTTTTTTCCATCATGTCATCATTCCTCCCATGGTTTTATTGAGCAAAGCGATTCTATAATATACAATACTTGAACGAAAATTTGTACCATTTATTTTGATATCAAGCACTTTCTTCTGATTTATTTTTTTAGGAAAACCTGATTCGTGGCAAGCAAAAAAAAACTTGAAGATTTAATTGGCATTGTTCAAACGTTAAGAGGCGAGAATGGTTGCCCTTGGGATAAAGAGCAAACCAGAGAGTCTATTAAACCATACCTGGTGGAAGAAACCTATGAAGTTTTGGAGGCCATTGAGCAGAAGGACCCGGAGAAGATAAAAGAAGAGCTGGGCGATGTTCTGCTGCAAATTATCTTTCATGCCCAATTATCGCAAGAATTGGGCGAATTTGAAATATCCGACGTTATTGAAACTATTTGCGAAAAACTGATCCGAAGGCACCCCCACGTTTTTGAAGATAAAAAAGTAAACTGCTCGAAAGAGGTTCTCAAACAATGGGAAGAGATCAAGCGTTCGGAAAGGGAGGAACACAACAAAGACAAAGCTCTCTATGGTGTACCAGTACAACTGCCGGGCCTGCTTCGCGCTCATAGGCTTCAGGAAAAAGCCGCAAGGGTGGGCTTCGAATGGAAAGAGATAAGCGGTACTATTGAAAAAATTGAGGAGGAGTTTGCTGAGCTTTTGGAGGCAATCAATGGGGGCGATCTTGTAAGGATCGAAGACGAAATAGGTGACCTCCTTTTCGCGGTGGTTAATTTTTCAAGATATTCCGGCGTTCATGCCGAAGAAGCCATTAGGGGGACTATTGATCGGTTTATCTACCGCTTTGAACATATGGAAGAAAAAATCCTTTCATCCGGCAGAGAGCTGAAAAATGTATCTTTGGAAGAGATGGAATCCTACTGGAATGAAGCCAAAAAGTTGGAGCCATGAAGTTAAAGTAAAGAAAATAGCCTAGGGCGTTGAAAAATAAACAGGAAGCTGAAGGCGTTTGACCCTTGGGAGGTGTTATGACTGAAGTCGGTTTTTTCTACTCTGATCACTACCTTAAGCACGAGACAGGAAACCATCCGGAAAATAAGGACCGGTTATCAGCCATCTTAAAAGCTATCGAAACAGATGGCTTGGATTCAAAAATCATCCGCCTGGACCCGGTAAGTGCAACGGAAGAACAAATTGCCCTGATTCATGAGAGCCGGTACGTTGAATCAGTGAAAGAAGCATGTTCCCAAGGCCGGACCAGCCTGGATGCGGATACGATCATCGCTGCTGATTCTTTCTCCTCCGCCCTCCTTGCCGCTGGTGCGGTAATTGCCTCCGTAGATTTGATGGCAGAAAATAAAATGAAAAGGACTTTTTGCGCGGTTCGTCCACCCGGACACCACGCAGAGCGGTCCAGAGCCATGGGATTTTGTCTTTTTAACAATATTGCCATCGGAGCGGAATACGCCATAAAAAAACGGGGAATGGAAAAGGTTTTTATCATCGATTGGGATGTCCACCATGGTAATGGAACTCAAAATGCTTTTTATGATCGTGGCGATGTTTACTATACAAGCATTCACCAATGGCCCCATTATCCCGGGACCGGATCTGCCGCCGAACTGGGAGAAGGCAAGGGCCGGGGCGCGAATTTGAATTTTCCCTTAAGCGCCAACCAGGATGACGATGTTTACTTATCCATTTTTCAAGACCGGATTATACCGGAAATTGTTCGATTCTCCCCGGATCTCATCATGATTTCCGCCGGATTCGACGCCCATCAACTGGACTTTCTAGCCAGTATGAATGTCTCCACTGCCGGTTTTGGTCAAATGACCGAAATGCTGGTGGATGTTGCTGAAAAGGTTTGTGGAGGCAGAATCATTTCCGTGCTGGAAGGGGGGTACCACTTGAAGGCATTAGGGGATTCGGTTATGGAACATCTTCACAAGCTGGCAGGCAAGAGCAAATAAAAACCCTGAACGTCGAACATCGAACACCCAACATCGAACATTGAAAAAGGTAGGTATCTTTGAAAAAAAACATGGTTTGGAGGATAGCTTTTTTTCAGTTTTGCCAGTTCCGGTAATAAGTGTAAAACGAAAGTTTTATTACAAAAATCTACCTTCTTCGATGCTCAGTGTTCGATGTTGGATGGTGTTAAGTATTTAGTTTTACTCTTTATTCCATCACTCCAATCTTCCACTTTCCCAATAGACTACTTTCATGAAAATTACAGCCGTCATACCAGCCCGTTATGGTTCTACCCGCTTTCCCGCTAAAGTATTGGCGGAGATCCATGGCAAACCAATGGTGCAGTGGGTTTATGAAAAAGCAAAGCGGGCAAAGTTGGTGGATGAAGTCATTGTGGCAACAGACGACCAGAGGGTGGTGGAAGCGGTAAAAAAGTTTGGAGGGGAGGTTCAGATGACGTCGGCTGAGCATCAATCGGGAACAGACAGAATCGCGGAATTGGCCGAAAAGCTTCCATCGGAAATCTTCATAAATGTTCAGGGAGATGAACCCTCCCTGGAGCCTGAACAGATCGATCTTGTAGCCAATGCCCTGGTTGAGGACCGCAAATCGGATATGGCGACTCTTGCTTCAAAAATAGAAAACAAAGAAGAAACCCTAAACCCGAACATTGTGAAAGTGGTTTTTGATAAAGATCGATATGCCCTCTATTTCTCAAGGTTCGCCCTTCCTTATAACAGGGACGGTCTTCCCCAAGTGGACAGTTTCAAACATATCGGCCTCTACTCTTACCGAAGGGAATTCATTCTGAAGTTCAAAACCCTGGCCCCAACCCCTTTGGAGAGGTCCGAGTGCCTGGAGCAATTGAGGGCTTTGGAAAACGGACACAAAATCAAAGTAGTTTTGACTCGGTACAACGGGTTCGGAGTGGACACTCCCGAGGATCTGGAAAGGCTTTGCAGAGAATGGGAAAAAGAGAAAAGGTATTTCAGATTTTAGATTGCTGATTTTAGATTGAAGGAATATTTAGTTAAAAAAAACCTACCACCAACCTAAAATCTAAAATCACAAATCTAAAATGTTTTAATAGTTGTTCCCCGAGGAGATTGCAGTCCCACCAAAATTACCGGACTTATTCACGGTCCATGTTCCCGTTAGCCCTGCCGCAGTTGCAGTGGCGTTTGGAGTGGCGGTGGCGGTGAAATCGGTGACGCCAACAAGAACAATGGAAAACGTATAGTAGGCGGCATTGGCTGTGGGATTTCCCAAGTCGGCTAAGATGGTGGTATAACTGTCATTCCTGCCGTTAAATTCCTCCTGGTTGGTTCGAATGGCTCCCAGCATGGTCCTCGCCTCAATAGCCTTGGCCTTTCTTGTATAGTTCTGGTACTGCGGAACGGCCACTGCCGCTAATATTCCGATAATTGCGATAACAATCATAAGTTCGATAAGAGTAAAACCCTTTTCCTGATTCATTTATTTTCCTTTTTGAATTTATTTGAATTTAGGGACTGGTCAGAAATAACTTACCATTTTCGCATCTCATTTTCAGGCCATCTTTGGCCGATCCTCAATCGCGAAATCCTCAAAAGAGCGTTGTTTTTTACTGCGGTTTCTCTTAATCAGGTAGGCCAAACCTGACCTAAACCTGAGCGCGAAAAACACTAAGTTACCTCTGACTAGTCCCTTAGAGCTAACTATGTTAACGCTTTTAACTGTGAAAAGTAAATATCTTGTCTCTTTGTCCAGATAGAGACTTAAGCCAAGAAACGGTAAAAAAACAAAAGGATGTAAAATAAATAGCAGGTAAAGCCAACGGGGTAAACCTTTAGGAATGGCTCAAGAATAACTTCGTCATTTTATCAATTGGTTCGTGGTACTGCAGTATAGTTCCAATCTGGTAGACAGTCATCAAACCAAATTGGCATTTCTTCAAAATAATCAGCTGAAGCCTTCTTTCCCGTTTGAT
>JAJDAS010000466.1 GCA_029261755.1 Nitrospinia bacterium | reverse complement strand
GTGACGAAAAAAATATTTTAATTTATCATCACAGCATATACTGGGGACTTGGCGAAACTATTTTAAGTTCCGCAAAGTCTCGGATCGTCTTTAAGTATCACAATATTACACCACCCGGGTACTTCGAGCCATTTTCAAGTTTTTTATTTTCCGCGCTGTTAAGAGGACGTGCGCAGACCGAAATGTTTGTCCAAACCTACCAAAAAGCAATGTGGTTTGCTGATTCACCGTTTAACCTCGATGAGTTAAAAAAACATGGCCTGGAAGACAAATATGGCGCCGTCGCCCCACCATTCAGCGCTCTGGAAGATTGGGATTCCATCGAACCAAATTTTAAATTAGTGAATTCACTATCTTCTAAAAAAAACATAAATGCTCTGTTCGTTGGGCGCGTTGCCCCTAATAAAGGACATCAACATTTAATCAATTTGATGACAAGTTATTTGAAAGTTTATGGCAATAACTTACATTTGAATATTATTGGCCCAGATAACGACGCACATTTGGAATCTTATAAAAGTTTTTTGAAAGATTTGGCAGTTCAATCAGGCGTCGAAAAAAACATAACATACCACGGCAAGGTTGATTATGGAGACCTAAAAGCCTACTACCTTGGGTCCGATGTGTTCGTTTGTATGAGCGAACACGAAGGATTTTGTGTTCCACTTATTGAATCTCAATATTTTGGGCTCCCGGTTGTAACTTTTGGAAATACGGCTTTAAAAGATACCGTGGGCGAAAATCAGATTGTAACTGATTCCATCGACTATGGTTTTTTCTCCGAGGCAATACATCTTTTATCGGAGAATAAACAGGTCAGGGATTTTTGCAGGTTTCATGGGCGGAAAAATGTAAAAAATAGATTTACAGCAGATAAGATCTCGACAGTGTTTCAAAATTATTTTAATGTTTTTCAAGGGTCGATTGAGTCATGAAAATTGCAATTGCATCGGTGCAAATTCCCTTCATTACCGGCGGCGCTGAGCTGCTTGCGGAAATGTTGAAAGAAGCGTTGAAAAAGCGCGGGCATGATGCCGAGATTGTCACTATTCCGTTTAAGTGGTACCCAGCCAAAACGTTATTGAACTGTATGGTAATGAGCAGGATGGTGGACCTCACCGAAGTGAACGGAGAAAAGATAGATTTGCTGATAGCTCTAAAGTTTCCAGCCTACTATATTCAGCATCCCAACAAGGTCCTGTGGGTCCTGCACCAACATCGGCAGGCTTACGAACTGTGGGACACGGAGTTTGGAGACCTGAAATCAATGGATTACGGCAAGGAGACTAGGGAAAGGATTATCAGTTGCGACAACCAATACATGAAAGAAGCAAAGAAAATTTTTACCATTTCTAATCTGGTTACTGAAAGGTTAGAAAAGTTTAATGAGATTGACGCCCTTACCTTATATCCGCCTCCAAAAGAATATGAAAAAATAAAGGAGGGGAATTTTGAAGACTACATATTTTACCCGAGTAGAATTGATTCAATGAAACGCCAGCGCTTACTCGTGGAAGCTGCAAAATATATCAAATCACCTGTAAAAATAATGTTAGCGGGATCCGGGAGTAAAAATGAAATTTCGGAAATTCAAAATATCATAAAATCTCACGGCACATCCGAAAAAGTTTCTTTGCTGGGATATATCGATGATGATAAAAAAAGAGACTTGTATTCTAATTGTTTAGGCGTGTACTTTGGCGCATACCAGGAAGACTATGGATATGTGACCCTGGAAGCTTTCTATTCCGGTAAACCGGTTATTACCCATCCTGACGCCGGGGGTCCGCTTGAGTTTGTGAACGAGGAGAACGGATTCATAGTCGATGCCGATCCAAAATTAATCGCCCAAAAAATTGATTTTTTGCATAAAAACAAAGAGACTGCCAAAGCCATGGGCTCCAAAGGCAGAAGGTTAATGCAAGAACTCGACATCACGTGGGACCATGCAATAGAGGAATTGATCAATTAAAAAACCTATGAAAGTCGCCTATTTTAGCCCTTTAAACCCGTTGAAGAGCGGCATATCGGATTATTCGGAAGAGCTTTTGCCTTTTTTGGGCAAAGATATGGATATCGATATATGGGTCAAAGATTTCAGACCTTCCAACCGACTAATAAAGAAGTTTAAGATCATCAATTACGGCTGGGCATACAAGTTAAGAAAGCTAAAAAACTACGATGCAATCATTTACAATATCGGCAACAATCCGCATTTTCACTCATCAATTTATGATACCTGTTTAAAATATCCCGGAGTGGTTATTTGGCATGACTTCGTACTTTACTTTCTTGTAACAGGGTATTGGCTTGATGATTTAAAAGACCGTAAAGGTTTTTTGCGTGAGTTATACAAAAACTTTGGGAATGATGGAGTGATAGCAGGCAAGGAACTCCTAAACTCCCCAACCCCGCCACTGCAATTCAAGAATCCTAAATCTCTCCCCCTGGTTAAAACATTACTGGAAAAATCGAAAGGGGTCATAGCTCATTCAAACTATACCAAAAACCTGCTTTGCCAATCAGGCGGATCACCGAATAAAGTTGCTAAGATTAATCAATTACTTTATAAATCCAACGATGCGGGTAAAGTGGATATTGCATCCCTTCGTTTAAAATATGGAATTCCCGCTGATTGCATCTTACTGGGCTCCTTTGGATATATAGCCCCTACCAAAAGAAACGATGTGATTATCCATGCTGTCAATGAAATCAATAAAACCAGGAAGGAAAAAATATATTACTTAATGGTGGGGGAGGGCGATTTTGTAGATAGCTTTTTGAGTCCATTCATTAAAAAAACCGGTTTTGTTTCATTGGAGCAATTCGATAACCTGATCCACTGCTGTGACATTACCATCAACCTTCGCCACCCTTCCATGGGTGAAACGTCCGCTTCACTATTGAGGATGATGACTGTTGGGAAACCGAGTGTTGTATCTAATGATGCCTGGTTTTCTGAGCTTCCCGACCATGTTGTTTGCAAGGTTCCCATAGAACCGGAAGTGGAAAAGGCATCACTCACAACTTCCATTTCTCGACTTGTAGAGGATCAGGTCTATCGAGATCAATTAGGACAGGCGGGGAAACAATATATTTTCGAACAACATAACCCTGAAAAAATAGCAAAGGAAATTAAGTATTTTTTGGAGCATATTTATCTTAATAAGTCTGCAAATAACAGATCATTGTTAGATGATGCATCTAATACCATTCGGTCCATCACCGGTGACGACATGGACTATGAGTGCACCCAAGACCTTATGAAACCAGTCCGCAGTATTCTTGAGTAAAAAGATAGAATACCTTTGACTAGCATTTAAATGAAAAAATCACACCTCCACAAACTTGGGAAACTATTATTGCCCAAAAAACTTCTGACACCGGCCTATGATGATAAAGAATCGTTGGGGTATTCCGATGATCGCAAATTAATCAATCTGATTTATAAAATTGTTTTAAAAAGAACCACACCTGAAGAAAATATAGATGAGATCCTTGGAAACATAAACTCCGGCGCCTTGAGCTACCGCAAACTTCTGCTATCCCTGATTTTATCATCTGAATTTATGGATAGCCTTTCCGTGGACGCAGCAGATGACTATTTACTTTTCGTCCATAATACCCGGCTGAAACTTATAAAATATATTCTTCCAAAAGGAAACGTCATACTGGATATCGGCGGCGCAAATGGTTCGGTAATTGAGTATGGATATCCACACAAATTTAAAAAATTGATTCTTACGGACATTCCACCTGAGTCCAGAGTTAAAGAACTAAGGGAAGTAGACATACAAAAGAAATGGGAAGCGTGCAATAATGTCGAAGTGATACTAACTTCCATGATGGACCTGTCCATGATTCAGGATGCTTCCATAGACATGGTCTGGGCAGGCCAGGTAGTGGAACATGTATCGGAAGAGGAGCTGTCTATCTCTCTACAGGAAATAAAAAGGGTGCTCAAGGTGGGAGGGTTTTTTTGTTTCGATACTCCGAATTCCATCATGGCAAGGATTCAATCTCCCAACAAATTTATTCATCCGGAGCATAAAAAGGAATATACACCTGAAGAGATGAGAGAATTGGTCCGGCCACACTTCACAATTGAAAAGGAGTTAGGTTTGGCGCCAATGCCGATTTCCTATGAAAAAGGTGAGTTTTCTTACCACGAGGTGGTCCTGAATAATACCTTTTCAGAGAATTTGGACCATAGCTATATCATGTATTTTATGTGCAGGAAATAAATGAAATGGTAATTATTCAGCATTTTTTTTACGGCAGACAAAAAGTTTTATATCGCCAAACCCAAATGGGATAAATACATTGCTCGGAAAAATATGTTTCAAAAAGAGCAAATGCTTATTGCCCTTCCAAGGCAATAACATAATAATTTTTTCTAACAAATACTGTAGAGAAGCATAGTGGCGATAGGTTTTATAATCAACCATTTCCAAACCGGCCTTCTTTAAAAATTGTTTTAAAATCAGAACGTTAAAATAAAAAAGATGCATCTCCATCAACCATGGCCACTTTTTCCCCATGAATACAGGGAACCAATTATCTACATCAAGAGTAGAAAATATAAGGACCCCATCTTCTTTTAAAAGCGAGTTAAGATGCTTCAAGTGACCAAGAGGATCGGTTACATGTTCCAAGACATCAAACAGCACAATGACGTCGTAATCCTTCTTTAGAGTTGAAATATTATCTTCCAGCGAACCCTCCTTTACGTTCAGGTTGAGTTCTTCCCTTGCATATTTTGCACCCCACTTAGACGGTTCAATCCCTGAAACTTCCCACCCATTTTTTCTGGCAACATCCAGGAAAAAGCCACAGTACGCTCCGACTTCCAGTAGACTCCCCTTCTTACTTGAAATATATGGCGCGATCATTTCATAGACTTTTTGGAATGTTTTTACGCGGGCTTTTTTATATTTAATGTAATGAGGGTCTACGACTTCTGAGTAAAGATTTTTGATCTTATTATTTTCTTGATCTCCCTTAGGCACAAAATCCAATCCACAGACCAAACAAGAAACAACCTGGGGCTTGCTGGAATGTTCCATGCTTGTACATTTATACGCCTCGGCGTCGTGGCTCTCTGCCCCTTCCCTTGAATGTTTTTCTAAAATATAAGAAGATCCGCAAAAATAACATGTGGACTCTATTTCCGAAAATTCCGAAATATCTTTTTTTTTGAACAATTTATACATTAAAAGTCTAACAAACATAAACATCCCATTGAATATTTCAAATTTAGGGATTTTAGACTCTCCTGCTTTTCTGTCCTGAAAATGAATAGGCATTTCTTGACATGTAAATTTATGATGATTAATCCAAAAAACCATTTCCAGAAAAAAAGAATAACCTTCCGAGTGGATGAGAGATAAATTAACCTTTTCAAATATCTGCACATTAAATGCTCGAAAAGATGTAGTAGATTCGTGTGTAGGGACTAGAAGTTTTTGTGAAACAGCATTTGCAAGAAGGCTTACGTACTTCCGGTAGCCGGAATAATCGCACCTTCCCCCTTTCGCATATCTTGATCCTATTACAAAATCGGCTCCCTCAAGCTTTTCTAAAAGCCCATGGATGTCAGCCGGTCTGTGGGAAAAATCCGCATCCATGGTTACCAATGTTTTATATTGATTTTTTTT
>JAJDAS010000465.1 GCA_029261755.1 Nitrospinia bacterium | reverse complement strand
ATATTATAAGAGAAGATCTTGCAGAACGACCCAGAAGTCGTATGAGCCAAGTAGGATTAATCAGCCCATTATTATAGATTTCTTAAGTTAGCGCATATGGGGCGATGCCCCCGGCTATACGCTTTCGGCCCTCCGGGCCTGTGAACGGTTACCAAAAAAGTTTGCTCTATTAATTTATTTACACACGACCTGAAAATGAAAAATAAGCAAAAAGAGTCTTTATCTAAAACTATATTTAAGTATGCTTCCAGCCATGTTTACTGGAGATCTTTAGGCCTTATTTCCGCCTTTATCAAGCCAAAACTACTCTCTCCGGAACTATACGGCCTGTGGAGTATCCTCAGTATCATTCCAAATTTTTCGATATATAACCATTTGGGGTCTCATGACGGAATGAGATACCAAATTCCTTATAATGAGGCCAAAAAAGATTATGTGAAAAATGAAGCCATTAAAGGCACGGTATTTTACGGATCACTTTATCTGAATGCCCTAATTGCGGCGGCTCTCTTACTTTTATCTTTAGCTGGAGACTTCGACATTGTACAAAGGTTAGGGTTGATGACCATGGCTGTGGTAGTTCTCCTGACATGGTATTCGCAAAACTATACCGTGCAGCTAAAGGCATACCAAAATTTTAAGCTGATTGGCACTTCCAACTATATCAAGGCAAATGTAACATGCTTTTCCACCGTTTTATTGATCTATTTTTTGGGCATTTATGGAATATACATCACGGCCATTCTGACGCTTTTAGCAAGCGTTTGGTACTTCAGGGTAAAGTGCCCTATGGGTACACTTACCCGCTTCAACTACGGTGTCTTTAAGGATATGGTAAAAATGGGTTTTCCCATAACCTTTTTTAACCTGAATAATGAACTGATGAAATCATCCGACAGGATCATTATCGGTTTTTTTCTCGGAACCAAGCTGCTTGGTTTTTATGCCATAGCAGCAATGGTTTTTGGATTTTTAATGGATATCCCGGGCGTTGCCAGAGAAGTAGTAGAGCCTAGACTGATGGAAGGAGTAGCCAACGATTCAAGAGAAAATAATTTGAGGGAGTATTTTTTAAAGCCGCTCATCAACACTGCCTATTTTATGCCCTTTCTCATCGGTCCGGTCTATTTCTTTTTTCCTCACTTCATTCATCTCGCCCTGCCAAGATATGTGGAGGGAATTACACCCACACTCATCATTGTTATTGGTGGTTACTTTCTTTCTTTAGTCTATGTGGCCCGTGGAATTATCGTTGCCAACAAATGGCAATCGAAGGCATCGTTGATTATGGTTTCAGTTCTGCCGTTGAACATTGGCCTTAGCATATTTTTTATCAACATTGGTCTTTCCATTAACGGCGTAGCGCTGGGAAGCAGTATTTCATATTTTGTTCTTTTCATCAGCCTCTTAGCCTATATCAGAAAACAATACGATGTATCGTCAGAGGAATGGAGAACTAACCTTATTGGGCTATGCATGCCATTTCCCGTTATGGCATTAGCAATTGCCCTGATACCAGTACTTTCCGACTCTCTTTTTTCTAATCAATACATTGGAGCCATATTTGGCTGCTTTTTTTATTTCTTAATTATGTTTTTATTACAAAAATTTTCTGCGAAAAAATTTCCTCTGTTGAAAAAAATAGAAATTACAAAGATGTTTTAGTGAATCGGGTTCAGGGTTCAGGGTTTACGGGCACGAATAACGGACACGGACACGGCTTCTCAAGGTTAAATAGAGTTGTAGCCAAATATGAATTTACAGGACGCCAAACAAATGCCCAGAGTTAGTGTAATCATTCCCACCCATAATAGAGCGCACCTGCTAAACAGGGCCGTGCAAAGTGTACTTGACCAAACCTACCAGGATTTTGAAATAATCATCACAGATGACGCATCCACTGATAATACGGAAGAGCTAGTGAAAGGTTTCAACGATGGGCGTATTCAGTATTACCGTCATGAAAAGAATCAGGGTGGTTCTGCAGCTAGAAATACCAGTATGAAACATGCCTCGGGTGAATATTTTGCCTTTCTTGATAGTGACGATGAGTGGTTTCCCGATAAACTGGAAAAACAATTGACGGCCTTTGAAAAAGGCGAAAATAAATTAGGCGTTGTTTATACCGATTTTGATTATAAGTCCGAGCTTGCCAAAACTAAATATTCCGGTAACATATCCCAATCAATTCTTGTTGTAAATTTTGTTGGGACTACCTCTACCCCTCTTGTAAAAAAAGAATGTTTTGATAAAACAGGTTTTTTTGATGCCGCCCTACCCTGCGGGCAGGATTGGGATATGTGGATCAGGCTGGCGCAACATTATGAATTCTATTTTATAGACGAAGTTCTTGTCCGATATTACTTACAGCCGGCAAGTATTACCATGAGTAAAAAGGGCGGGCAGGAAGGACTCCTGAGGATTGAAGAAAAGTACAAAGGCGAAATTGGAAACCTTCCAAAAAGATTACAGGCAGAACATTACTTTGTTTTGGCAAAGGTTTTCTATTGGCGAAGAAACTCTCTTTGTCTCAAGTATTTTGCCAAATCCATTACCACTGATATATCTATTGCGCCGGAAGTTATAGATTACTTGTTTATCAATAAAATTAGGAAACTGTTTAGAGGCAAAGCTTCTACTGAATAATATTTCCATTTTAATAAGCTAAAGACAACGTAAACACTCAGCTTCAATTTTCAAGGCCACCATCCGGGCCTGACCCGGTGGAGCCATGACTGGTCAATAGAAACACCGAAACAACAAAAGCCCCCCACTGGGCCGGTCCCAGTGGAGGCATGATTTCAAGAGAACCGCTATCAAATTCCAGGTAGTGGATTTTAACAACCAGCTTCCGGGCAGTTGGAATGATTTTGAAGGGCTGGATGTCCGCGAGACATCATCGCTCCACTGGGACAGCCCCAGTGGGGGCTAGGTTTTGATGACATTTTCTGGGTACCAGTCATAGCTCCACCGGGGCAGGCCCGGATGGTGGCCTTTTCAACCAAGCTTTTAACCGGGAACTGTGAACCCTGAACCTGATAACCTGAGCAATTACAAAGAGTATTATCGTTGCAACAGATCAGCAGTAAACACTGGAGGCAGAGCCTCCACTTACGGATTCCCAGGGAGACCCTGGGAACCAGAGTTCCACCTTAACAGGCTAAAAATACCACCTAATGAATAAAAAAAACCAGTCAATACGAGTACTTCACCTAGTGGAACATTTAGAGGTTGGAGGAGCTGAGAGGGTAATTGCCGACCTTGTGAGAGAATTAGACACCAGCAAGATCCACAGCACAGTATGCCTTTATCGCAGCATGGGGCTTTTTTCCCATGCACTTCAAAAGGCCGGGCATTCCGTGTTTTTTTTGAATAAAGAGATCATGGCCTCCATTCGTTTTTTTCGTCCCCCCTTTGTCATCCTTGAGTCCATAATATTTGTCATCCGATTAGCCCATTTCATTCGGAAAAATAAAATTCAAGTTCTCCATTCCCACATGTTTTCAGCCAACATGTGGGGACGGTTAGCCGCACTTTTAGCCGGCCGCCCCGGCATTATTGTTACAGAACATACAACGGCAGGATGGCAGGATTCTTCTAAGGAAATTTTGATCAACCGATTGCTGACACCTTTTACTGACCGCTTGGTAGTAGTTTCCCAGGCGGTGGCGGAAACAATCGAAAAGGAGCAACAGTTTCCCATGGAAAGGGTTGTTGTTATACCAAATGGGATAAAGACAATAGCTCCTAAAGAAAGTAAAAACATAAAAAAAGGAGTCATCCCGGAAAATCTACCTGGAGCGGCGCCTATTATAGCCACAGTGAGCCGTTTGGTGGAAGTGAAAAGAATTGACCTTTTTTTCCAAGCTCTTAAAAAATGTGTAGATCGAGAGAAAGTTTTTAATTGTTGGATCATCGGAGACGGGCCGGAAAGAGAGTCTCTTGAAAAAATAGCTAAGGATCTGGAGCTATCTGATAAAGTATTCTTTTTAGGCGAGCGAGAGGATGTACGGTATTTGCTTGGCCACGTGAACCTTTTAGTAAATTCTTCTGATCATGAAGGGCTTCCTGTGTCGGTATTAGAGGCCATGATTGAAGGAGTGCCGGTAGTGGCTACCAATGTTGGGGGAACCGGTGAACTTATTGAGCCAGATAGAACCGGCATCCTGGTTGAAGCAGGAGATGTTGACGGCATTGCCCATGGAATTTGCCGTTTTTTAGATAACCCTGAAGAAGCAAGAAAAATAGGGATAGCAGGGCAAGCAAAAATAGTTGAGGAATATGCTCTCGATAAAATTGCCAGGAGATGGGAAGAACTTTATCGGGAAGTTGCAACACTGCGGGGGACGGTTTAACTAATCAGGTTCAAGGTTGACAGTGGTGAGAATTGGAACCGTTCAAAAATGATGCGACGAAGCCGCACCCAAAAAAAACTAAGAACGTAATAATTTTACGCAGAGGCGCAGAGAAAAACTAAAAAATTAATTATTCTTTTATCCTCTTTTAAACTTTTCTCTGCGTTCTCCGCGACCTCTGCGTTAAAATTATTTTTCTTTTATCGGTCCCTAAAACTGTGCTAAAGAAACAAAGCTTCATGGATCTATTACAAAGAACCTTAAGCCGGACCCGCTCTCAAGCAGGCATTGCCTCTTCCGGTAACCTCTCAGCTTCTTTATTCCGCGAAAAATTTAAGGCTAATTGCGATATGGCAAGGGATAGCCAGAAATATTTGTGATAATTCAGGCTTAAGACAAGAAAGAGAGTGATAATGGAGATAAAAGAGATTCTATAAGCTTCAACAAGCATTGCCATTTCTTTTCGCCCACTATCCTTGAAAGCCTTTATTGCGGATTTAAAGTTTTTGAATGTAATAATGAAGAGCAACAGGTATAATATCAAGCCTATCAACCCCTGCCCCACCAGGATCTCTAGATAAGCATTGTGGGCGGCTCTCTTGGCCCTCACTTCCTCTCCTTTCTTTTTTATCGCGTATGTCAATGCGTAGGCTGTTGTTGCGTACTTTTCTTTAAAGGTCCCTGGACCGGAACCAAGCACAGGGGCTTCCTTAAAAAAATCCATAGAAGCATTCACGAATGAAACGCGTCCACTGAGTGATCGATCTTCTTGGACCTTTGTAACACTCTTTTGCCGCTCCCAGTAAGAGCCAGGCATTAGGATTACTACCGCCGTAATAACAACGGTTAAAGAAATCCCTACAAAACCAAAGAACTGAGGTTTGAATCTTTTAACATGGGCTATGAAAAGAAGAACTAACACCAATGCCAAAGTAATACCTCCACTTCTGGATCCTGTTAACATTACCGCCAAAATGTTCACCAAAAAAGTAATGACGGCAATTTTCTTTTCAATAAGTTTGCGTGTAGTAAAAAACCACCAAACCAGAAGCGGCATGCTGAAGATAATCATCTGGCAAAAACCGTTAGGGTCAGTGGTCATCCCTAGTGCGCGTCTCTTTGTTTCCGACGCAAAATCCATGGCAAATAGGGGAAGATCAAAAGCGTAACTGATAACCGACAAGTAAGAACAAATTGCAATGCTCGCTATGACAGCCTTAGGAATGTAAGAGTAAAAGCCTCTTTGTGTGATGAAGATCAAAGCCATGGCAAAAAAGATATAGGTAAATAAAAGTATTCGCAGAGTGTCATAGGCAGTAAAGGAATACTCGGATAGATAGGCTGCAAGAAAACTTACAAGAAAGAAAAAAGCAAATAACGGCCACAAGTTTGAACGCATGACTGTGGCGCGCCTAAATTTTAATAAAAATTGTAAGCCAAGAATAAAAATGAGCCAGAGGCCTATAAACCGGGGAATGGAAAAGAGTTCGGAATATGCTTTTAAAGCTGTATAAGCATCGAAGGGAATGATGAAAACAATTAAGTAAAATCCAAATTGAGGGAAATTCCCCAGCAGAAGGAGAAATAGTAGAGTGGGACCGATGAGAATCGCAAATTTCGCGTAGGGAGTTGTCAGAAACCAGATTGAAATGGATATAACACCCAGGAAAAAGAGCGCTTCCAGGGGATTGAATTTGGCTGATCTGACAAGTGCTTTCATGATCTATCTATTCAGCGTAAGAAGCTCGTGATCACGGATATACGGTTTTAGACCTAAACGATTTCGCCTAAAGGCGGAGCTTCAAACTTAAAGCGGGGATTAAATCGATTGGTCCCTTAATCAACTAAGTATGAGGGATGGAAAAAATCATAGGCACCCCCACATTGGATACATCAGAGGGTTTTTTAAAGGTATGGTCAAAATACTCTCTTATAAAACCAAGGCTACAACCGGTAATGAATCCCATAACGAGCCCCAGTGGAATTACAACACCCGACTTTGGAAAGATGGGTCCTTTAGAAGGAAAGGCTTCCTTCAGGATCGTCAGGTAAAATTTAGTAGCGCCCTCAGAGCTATTGATTCTAGCTTCTTCCCTCCTCTTGGCAAAGGTTTCATATGAACCAAGAAATAAATCGGCATCTTGAACTATCCTTTGCGAAGTAAGAAATTGTCGTTGTAATGTAACATTATGGGCGTTAATTTCCTTAATCCTTGTTTCTATACTTTCAATTTTCTCCTCCACGATATCAAGCTGGTTCTGCAAATCGTCTTTGAAGAAACCTACCTCACGTTTCAACTTAACATAAGTATCCTGGATCTGTATATCCAGCGCCCTGGCCTTTTGGCTGCTTGGGTGGTAAGTCCTTAGTATATTCCCTTTTTCCATAAATAGGGCTTGTAATTTTGGGCTGAGCCCATTATCGCTATTCACCGGGTGTTCTTTTAAAAAAGTAAAAAATTGAATTTCTTTATTGCTAAGGGCTCTTTCCAAATGCTCTACATATAGCCTTTTTTCGATACCATCATTAATTAAAATATTTAACTTTTGCTTTAAATCTTGCTTGATAATTAAATTGTTGCCAATTTCCTTTTCCGGGTCCGACATTTGGCTCTTTTCCACCAAATCCATCAGTTCGTCCCCTTTTTGATTCAAACTAGTCTTGAACTTATCAGCTTGGCGAGAGAAAAATGCCTTGGCCCCTACGGGATTATAAACTGTCATTCGATACTTTATGTATTCATCCATTATTGCCTTTAAAATGTTGCCGGCGCTCTCCGGGCTACTATCGGTTAAAGTAATATCGATCACATTGGTTGTGGGAACTATGGTTGTTTTTATTTTGCTCCTAATTCTATAAATTTCCTTATCGATGGTAGTTTCTTGAGCTGCACCTTCCGCAGGTAAATAGTTATTTTCTCTCAGGGAGTCAAGAACTTTTTTGATCTCTTTATTAATAGCGAATTTTATTTTTTTGAT
>JAJDAS010000464.1 GCA_029261755.1 Nitrospinia bacterium | reverse complement strand
TGTGTTCCGTGCGTTTCAGCCCAGATGGAAAATTTATTGTTTCAGCATCTGTTGATAAAACTATTCGCCTCTGGGATGTAACAACAGGACAGCCTGTTGTAAATTTTAAAGGTGAGGGGCATACTGATCATTTGAATTCCGTTGATTTTTGTCCTGACACTAAATATATTGTTTCTGGATCTGACGACAACACACTTGTCCTTTGGGAAGCTCGAACAGGTCAGCCCATTTCTTGGTTTAACGGCCAGGGTCATAATGGATGGGTGCGTTCCGTGCGTTTCAGCCCAGATGGAAAATTTATTGTTTCAGCATCTGTTGATAAAACTATTCGCCTCTGGGAAACTCAAACCGGAAAGCCTGTTTCGGATTTTGACGGAAAGGCACACACTTCTTGTGTTGATGTGGTTAGTTTCAGCCCAAATGGAAAGTTCATCATTTCAGGATCTTCTGATAAAACTCTCCGATTTTGGGAAACACGAACTGGGCGATCTGCTTATAGCTTCGACATCATGGAGAGGGATTTTAATTTAAGATTCGTGCGTTTCAGCCCAGATGGAAAATATATAGCTTTTCCAGGGGCACCTTGTCTGCATATATTTCGTATTTGGTCTCTCGAACATATCCTCGGCCCAACCTGGCTCAAGGAGCACCTTGCCACACCCCTAATCCTCACCGGTGTCTGGTTTCCTGAAGACACCCTGGAATACCTCCAGGAAACGCAACAAGGAACTATCGTGCCAAACCGTCCCCTCGCACGTTGTGGTGAATGCGGGCTCTTTTTTCCTGCTGAAGACAATATGCTTGGGAAGGATATTGGTTGTCCTAACAAAGTCGGTAAAAACAAAAGATGTCATCGGTTAGTAAAGCTTAATGAATTCACAGCTGGGGATGAAAGATAAAAGCAGAAGACGGTGGGCAGCGGATAGAAGGCAGAATAAAAAGATTTTCCGCCAAAGATTGTTTTTGAACGTATAGAAGTAAAAAGCCGCATTTCCCCATGATTTTCGATTCTGTTCTTAAACTTTAGTTCACTTAAGGCACTTAAAACCAGAGGAACCATGAAAATCAATCCCCTTCTTTTTGACCATAAAGGTCGGATGCAATTAGGCTCTGGATACCCCGCTGATGTCAAATGGCATCCCCTATATGCTGAGAACGAAGCGTATCATTGTATTGCCGCATGTTACAGTACAGGAGAAGTAAAACTTTTTCATGTCGAGGTTGATAACGATGGTGTACCAAAAGGTTTGTCGGTTGATCATACCTTCATCCTTGACGAACCTTCAAAATGCAATTGTATAGAATGGAGTCCTGATGGCCAGTATATTATTGTTGGATATAATGATGGAAGACTTCGTTTATTTGACATTTTTGCCAACAAGCAGGTTGAAACGTTTGATGGACGTGGTCATACGGCTGAGATATGGGCCGTTGTTTTCACCCACGATAATCGATTCGTAGTTTCAGGATCCGATGACAAATCTATTAGAAAGTGGAATATAAAAACAGGGCTTGAAGTGCCAGGTTTTAACTGTAAAAATAATTTATTCCGAATCTATGATATTGCTATAACGCCTAATAACCAATCCATTTTTTCCGTTGCAGGAAATACCGCAGATGAACACATTAACCAGTTTGATTTTAAAACTGGCCAACTGAAGAATACTTTTTTTACGGAAGGAAATTGTTCTGTTAATACCGTTATTAGTTCTGATAGCCGGTTTATTTTCTCATCTCCTTTTAGGAGTAATTATAATATTCTCAAATTTGACATAAAAACAGGAAAGCGTTTGATTAGTTTTGAGGCGGAAAACAATGACTATTGCCTTTACCCCCTTTCGTTAAGTCCAGATGACAAATACCTATTCGCTCCTGTTGGAGGTCCAAACTTAGAGGGCCAATCTTTTCAAAAGTGGGATATACATTCAGGCAGGCTTTTAAATAACTTTCATGGCAAAGGACATGGCGGCAAAATCAACTCTATTGCAATAAGTCCTGACAGCAAATTTATCCTTACAAGTGCTTATGACAATACAATTAGGATTTGGGATTGTGAAAAAGGTTTGCAAAAGGTGAGCTATAGTGGAAAAGGCCATATATCTCACAATGCAACCGTTAAGGTCAGTCCGTCTGGAAAGTTTGTTGCTTGCGGTTCTTTAGATAAAACTTTTTTGTTATGGGATACAAAAAATGGAGGGATTCAAAGCGGATTTAAAAAAATAGAAAGTCCTGTAGACTCTAGATATGTATCTATATCTCCTGATGAAAGGTTTATTGTCAATGGCTTTTGTCTTTGGGATAGAAAAACTGGCCAATTGAATAAAAAGAATGATGAAAAAGTAAACCCTAAAAAAACACGCTTTGCTTTAACCACCCCTGATGGCAACTATACGTTTGGCGCTTCAGACGATAAATTGATTTATAAATGGGAGACAAAGACAGGAAAATTCATTGAAAGTTTTAATGGCAAAGGGCATGCGGATAGCATTAAGTGTATGGCAATTAGCCCAGATGGGCATTTTATTGTAACGGGTTCAACTTATCCAGAGATGAGACTACTCAAATGGGGTTCTGGAAAAGGAGAAATCATAAAGGAGTTTGATGGAAGGCATACATCTGAAATTACCTCTATCGCGATTAGCCCAGATCGGAAATTCATTATTTCTGGTGATCGCGACAAACGCTTGCTACGTAAATGGGATATGAAAACCGGAAAAAAAATGAATAATTTTCATGGCATTGGGCATCAGCATCACATTAATTCTGTGGCAATAAGTAATGATTGTTGTTTTGTTGCGTCAGGATCGGTTGATCATACTGTTCGTTTATGGGATTTTGCGACGGGAAATTTACTGGAAAGTTTTAAAGGCAAAGGGCATACAAATTATGTTGATTCAATAGCTTTTACTCCAAATGGACGCTATATCGCTTCTGTTTCATGGGACCATTCTCTAATTTTATGGGATTTAGAACGTATTCTCGGCCCTTCCTGGCTTAAAGAACACCTTGCTACCCCCCTAATCCTCACCGGTGTCTGGTTTCCGGAAGAAACCCTGGAATATCTCCATGAATCCAACCAAGGCAAAATCGTGTCAAACCGACCCCTGGCCCGTTGTGGAGAGTGCGGACTTTTCTTTCCCGTGGAAGACAACATGCTTGGGAAGGATATTGGCTGTCCAAATAAAATTGGAAAGACCAAAAGATGTGATAGGTTGGTAAAACTCAATGAGTTTACAGCTGGAAATGAAAGGTGAAAATAGAGGACAGGTGGCAATAAAAAATTTAGATTTGGACAGAATTCGTATAGTTATTTGGCTTTTCCTTGTCGCTTTTTATTCGTGATAATTTGTAGCGTATAAAATTATTTTCCGCCAACCACCTGCGCCAAACGTATAGAAATTAAAGAGCCAAGTTGCAACCGTTTAAAAAAACATTTTTCAATGCAATTTTTTAACCCAGTCGCCTAAGACATTATTCAAAGTTTTCTTGGAAAGGAGGACAAAATGAGCAAGACCTATATTTGCAGGGTAAAGCGGGACTTAAGAGAAGTGCTTCGGGAAGAGGACCGGGTGGTTTACCGTGTTCGGCTTCTTCCGGTTGCGGACAAGGAGAAAATGAAAAAGTGGTTTAAAGACTCCTTGATAAAAGACGGGGCCAGGGAAAATGAGGACGGAACCCTGGGAATGGAGTTGGATGGCGTTAAAGTGGAAATCGATATCGATAAAGAGGAAGTAAGGGTGGTATCCGAGACAGGAGAAGAGGTCAACATCAAAAAAGATGAACAGAAGAAAATTTATAATGTGGCCGATAATGAGCAGGCCGCACAAAAGAAAGCTCAGGAAGATGTAGATAATGAAGTTGCCCAGGAAATCAAGGAACATCGCGACCGCCTTAGAAAAAAGGCGGTAAAGGCTTTGAATGAGGCGGAAGGTAAGGTGAAAACTAAAATCCGTAGGGCCGAGAACGACGCCATCAAAAAAGGCCTTGATGAAAAAGCCCATGGTCTTGGGCAAGTGGTGGATGTAGATGAATCCACAGAAGGCAATGGCGATAAACGAACGGTCTGGCGTATCAGGCTTAACTGAGTAAACTATGTTAATTTGAAAGGAGGTTATTATGTCACAGGCGCGCATAACATTCGAACGTAACGAAAAAACGGGGAAAAGGGAACTCAATATCGACTATGAATCGGACCCCTCCGCCATGCCTCATGAGCATGAAGATGAACACCGAGACTTCGTCAAGAAGGTTATAGACCTTAAAAAAATAAAGGAAGAGGAGGAAGTGGCGGTTACCCGTCAAGAGCCAGAAGTTAAGGATGAACCCACGGATATGGAGGAAGAAGAAAGAAAGAGAGAAAGAGAAAGGGCCATGGAAAAGCGAAAGTAAGGCGTTTTCATTCACTGCAAGTTATTACGGTGTAATTCCCTAATAGAGGTAATCCATTATGACATTAACCCCTTCGGAGGCGGATTTTATCCGATTCTGGCGAACGGCTTTCCAGGGACGCCTTCCGGAAAACGAAGGAATGCCCGGATCAAAAACCGTAAACCTTTCTAAAAAAGCCCAGGGAATTCTTAAAAAAGACATGGCCTCTACCTGCCTCCGCTTTCTTTTAAGAGAAGGCGGGATATTGTCCCAACACCGCCTTGTTCAAAAGGAATCAGGTTTATTTGATAAACAGGAGGCCGCCTTTGGAGAAGAGACAAGCGCGGCAAAGGTACATTTCCACTTTTCTGCGGATTGGATGGAATTTATGTGTCATGTTTACCATCGCCATCCCTTTGATCCGAAGGGGAGAACTTTCCACATGGCGGACGGTATTCTTTTCACTCAGCTTCTTGATCGCTTATACCCTACAGATGGTTCTCCATCACTTCTTTCCAGGAGCGGTTACTTTAACGAAGATATCATTGCCAAGCTTATCTCCGCCATGCCCCTGCCCATGATCTGTTTTTTCGAGAAATTACCGGAGAATAGCGATGCAGACCTTCATGTCAAAAAAACAGAGGTTCCTTTTTTTCTTCAAGCCATCTCAGCCCTTATTCCTTATATAAAAAAGAGATGGCATTCTATGGAATCGGCCCTTTGGGAACCGGAAGTGGACCCCAAGTGGATAGCGCGGGTTTCTCAAAGACGGGGAACTATATCCTCTGAAATCGCAAAAATTTGCTTAGAGAATGAAAGACCGGAAAACCTTGTCGTTTTCGCGGAATTTATGAAAGAAACCCTTGAAAAGGATTTCTATGACGTGGAACGCGCCATGGCGCGAATCCTGGAGAATTTAGACAACGCCATTTCTTCAACCTTAAAGGAGGGAGAGTATCCTTTTAGCGTGGTGTATAACAGACCTCGCCACTATCCCCCTGAATATATCCCCGTGGCCCATGCCTTGGACGCCTTGGGGCAATCCCAAATAATTTTTGAATGGCGATGGGCCAACGAACTGTTAGCCTTTCTATTCGACCTGCCGCCCTATTTCATTTCTGAAGACTTGGAAGGATTTACCTCGGATTTAGGCTTAAATGAAAACGAAAGCCAGCTTGTCAAAAAATATATCCAGGAGCAGCTCCAGCTATACCTCCAAGAGTTTTATTTTGATTTATACTCATCCCTCAAGAATCAGCTTGGTTCCAAATTTAGGAAGTTACCGGAAGATAAAAAAAAGGAAATAAAGGAATGGATAATAAAAAATGTCCCCCTGGAATTTCCAGGAAATGGAGATATCCTGGGCAGGTATGCCTATTGGCTTATCAGCCGGAAATCAAGGATCGAATTGGAGAATACGGCCTTGTTGGACCTTAGGGCTTTTTCCCCTGGAAAGGCAGGGAAAGAGCCTTTGGACCCCATTAGCGGTTTAAATGAAATACAGGAGAGCCTGAATGATGAGGAAAAAAAGGAGATAAAGAAACGGCTTGCCGTATTTTTGAATAAGGAGGAAGCAGCTTTTTCCTTAACAAGGCTCATAAAGGAATTTGACGAGGTTGTGAGCGAATGGAGAGAGCAGAGGGGTCAGGAGAAAAAAATAGAATCCGCTTTTAACATGCTAATTGAGGACAGGGGAGACAACCTCTACTCTTGGGTTCTTGGGTTGGATTTGGAAACAAGCAAGGAATGTCAACAAGTGAGGGAAGCAATCCTGGAAGGGTTTGGCTATGCTCAGGAATTGCTCAATCTAAGAGATTGGGTTCAAAATATGGATATCGATGAAGACAAGGAAAACATCCTGGCGGAATTAGGGAAAAAGGTTCTGGGTCGAATTAGCGAGGACCCCTATAAGGTAGATGCGCTTTTTCAACGCTATCACGGTTTAAAAGAAGCTATAGGGTATGAGCTGTAGAAAATTGCCTCTGGCTTTCATCCAAAATTAATTAACCGTCGAGTCGTCGGTTTACGGATATTAAATATTAAAAGCTATTTTTGATGAATCAATCAAAGAAACAAAATTACTTGCGCAAATTCTTTTAGCGATTATCCATGAAAGTCTTTGGTTAAACTTTAGTCATTTAAACACATGAAAATCAACCCCCTTCTTTTTGACCAAAAAGGCAGGATGCAATTAGGTTCCGGCTATCCCACCGACGTTAAATGGCATCCTCTATATGCGGAAGATGAGGCATACCATTACATCGCCGCCAGTTACAGCACAGGAGAGTTAAAGCTCCTTCATGTGGAGGTTGATAGAGAGGGAGTTCCAAAAGGGTTGTCGGTTGACCATACCTTTATTCTTGATAAACCGTCACAGTGTAATTGTATTGCATGGAGTTCAGACGGTCACTATATAGCTGCAGGGTATGCCAAAGCAATCCATTTATTTGATATTCACACCAACCGCCAGGTTGATGGATTTGAATGGAAACAAACCCCTGTTCAAACTAGCTCTCTTTGTTTTAGCCAGGATGATCAATCGATTTTGTGCCATGGTAATAATGATGGCTCCTTGTACCTTTTAGACTCGTTAAAGGGAACACTACTCAAAAAATTTGAAGGGATAGGCCATGAATGGAGTATTAACTCTATTTCATTAAGTCCTGATGGGCTGACCCTTGTTTCCGGATCTACTGATAGGACCCTTCGCCTTTGGGATGTTGTTACTAGAAAATCTATCCTTAATTTTGATGGAAAAGGGCATGCTCACTGGGTAGCCTCCGTCCATTTCAGCCCAAATGGCAAATATATTGTTTCCGGCGCTGCTGATAATACCCTTCGCCTTTGGGATGTAAAAACTGGTTCGATTATTTCTAATTTTAAAGGGGAAGGACATGGTGGCTCTGTCGAATCTGTATATTTTAACCCTGATGGGCATACGGTAGTTTCAGGATCTGCAGACAAAACTCTTCGGCTTTGGGATGTCAAGACAGGAGCAACTTTAAAAATATTTAAAGGTCACACTGGTAAAGTCGTTTCTTGTTGTTTTAGCCCTGATGGGCAATATACAGCTTCTGCAGGAGAGGATCGTTCCTTACGTATATGGAACGTAAAGGAAGGGAAACAAATAACAAGTATAACTGAGAAATGGGACTATAGGTTTCCTGTCTCATTTAATACTGACGGTTCTTTCATCGTATCCAATTCCTCTGATTCTATTCTGCGCCTTGTTAATCTGAGAACAGGTTGTCTTAAAACTAATCTCGAAGGTAAAGGACATGCGCCTATTACATCATTAGCTATTAGCTCTGATGGTCGATACATAGCCTCAGGATCTAATGAAGGCTGCCTTGCTTTATGGGACTTCAGCACAGGCCGCCGTATTAGTTATTTTAATGGCAGAGGTCACAATAGTAGTATCAATTCAGTTTGCTTTAGCCCAGACGGAATAATAATGGCATCTGGCTCAGGTGACAGAACCCTCCGCATTTGGGGCACAAAAAATGGCGAACCAAATAATAAGTTTGGATTAAAAAAACATCCATCAGAAATTACTTCAGTGAAGTTTAGTCCTGATGGTCAAACAGTTTCGACAGGATCTAAAGATCGCAAACTTCGTTTCTGGGATATCAAAGCAGGATCCTCAATGCCAGGAGTAGAAGGAAGTGACTATAATATTAATTACATCAGAGATATATCCTTTAGTCCTGATGGTGAAATTGTAGCTTTTAGTTCTGTTAGAAATGATTATAAACGTGCCATCCAATTTTGGGACGTAAAGATAAGCAAGCTCTTAACACCCTTTGAGTCCAGCATTTCAGAGTCTATCGTTTATAGCCCTTGTGGAAAATACATTGCAGGCGCATCTGGTAGCCTTGAAGTATCTCTTTTGGATATTGGCCGGAAAGAAT
>JAJDAS010000463.1 GCA_029261755.1 Nitrospinia bacterium | reverse complement strand
TGCCTCATGCCCACTCATTATCATCTCCTGGTCTTTACTCCCGAAGGAAACCTTTCTCGATTTATGAGGCATTTGAACGGCGTCTATACTCAAAGGCATAATCGACTCCATAAAAAAGACGGCCCGCTTTTCCGAGGGCGTTACAAAGCTGTATTGGTCCAGGAAGAGCATTATTTGACGGGAGTTGTGCGATACATTCACCGTAATCCGCTAAAGGCCCAAATGGTAAAAAAGATCAAGGACTATAAGTGGAGCAGCCATCAAGTTTATTTGAAGGGTAAAAGCGGAGAAGAATGGTTGAATATTGATCCTATACTAATGAGTTTCGCAAGCAAGAGAAGCCAGGCAGTAGCTATGTGGAAAGAATTTGCAGAACAGGATTTAGACGATGAGGTAGCGAAATTTTATTCAAAAAAAAACCAAAGAAGCATATTGGGAGAGGAAAGTTTCATTAAGAAGGTAAAAGAACGTTTTATTTATTCAGACCAACAGTTGAATATAGAGATCAAGGAGAAAAAAAGTATTCAGGGAGAAGGTAGAATAGAAAAGATAAATCATGAAGTTTGCAAATATTTTAAAATCTCCGAGAATCAGCTTTTTTCCAGCAGTAGAGGTGAGGAAAACATTCACCGGCATATAGCCGTCTCTTTATCAAGGGAGCTATCCGGACTCTCGTTTTCAGTAATTGCGAAAAGATATAAAATCTCTTCATACAGAACTGTTGGTTCACTTTGTTATCGTTTTAGAGAAAAGTTGAAGAAAAATAAAAGATTTTCCAGACAATATGCAAAAATAAAAAAACTATGCAGTCAAGAATGGACTTGACCCCTTCATGAGATGAAAAACCTTGATGCTGAAAACGGAATAGGACTGGAACAATCCACAAACCGTTGTTTGGAGGAAGTGCAGTAGAAACAAGAAAAAGAGGCCCTTTGAGGCAATTGAAGAGATTATGGTTTAACTTAACTACTCAGGTTCTCAGGTTTACAGTAGCAAGAAAGAAATTCCAAGGCCACTATCCGGGCCTGAACAAACAAGATTTTGATTTTTTAGGCTTGCCCCCAATTGTTTTTCATTATATATCATATTGTGCGTAACAGAAGTAACTGGTTTTTATTGAGCTAATAAGCAAACTTGGCAGAAAGGTTCACTGACCAATCTTTTTCTCTTTGCATCAAATATTGACAAATTTTTACCTGAATTCCAATCGGCCCCCAAATGTATATCAGTACTGTTTTTCATTATAAATCGAATGGTTTTCAGTATTTCTTTTTGCTCCATTGAATTGGACAACCCCCTAGCTCCCACAAAACTACAAGACAATGAGGCTAATATTTGAGCGAAGATTAAAGCTGATTGTATGGAATCTTTGGATTCTAATAAATCCATGAATGAACCTCCGTTTTTTGCAGCCAATTCCTGCAAAAAGAATAAAAATCCAATAGTACACCAATCCCCTGCCCCACAAGTGTCATACAACTTATTCAAACGGAATCCTTTTTGTTGCCGCCATTTATTATCTTTATTAGAACTATAAAACAGGCCGTCTCTCCCTAAAGTTTTTATTACCAGGGAGGGGCCTTTCGATATAGTTTCCTTTTCTATCGTTGTATATTGAAGGCTATCACAATTTTTATCGCTTTTACCTCTAGCATATTTCACAATATGGCTCAAGCTAATAGCTTCTTTAAATTTAATATCATTTTTTAAGCTGGGCGGTTCAAAAAAGACAAGCGCTCCCCGCTCCCTATAACTCTTTGCCAATTTCAACGTGGCCGGGCTTACCCTGTCAAAAAAATATACCTTAGGACTTAAATTATCTTCTAAAATCCCGCTTATGTTTTTAAGCGTAGGGCTTCTAAAACGAGGCAAATAGGCATGGCAACTTGGACAATGCCATAAAAAACTGTGTTTGGCGAACTTTCCATTTGACCTTAATTTTTCAACAATTCTGGGAGTTTCTACTTTTGGTTCTCTGGTAATGTATTTTACATTCACCCCATTGCTAGAGAGGTCTTCTATCATTAATTTTCCGGCCTTGTCTTCCCCGGCCCTGGAGACGGATATGCTTTCCCATCCAAGAAATGATAACCCCGCAAGAATATTGCCACAGGATCCGCCTGCGTAAAAAACAGGCGTTTTTGAGCCATTATTAATAATAATATCAAGGGTCACTAGTCCTGCCCCTACTATAGGGACTGGATTATTCTTTTTATTGTCGTTTTTATTCATAAGGCTCGCCGGTTAACCAGATAGAGTGTAGATTATTGCTATGCTTTTCCATGTGATTGTCTTCCCAATGATCAAGGCACATATCGTCAGGGGGGTCATGGCGACCTATTGCATGCACTACCGGCATTTTCTTTTCATAAGCCGCCATAAAACAGCCAATGGAAGAAAGTTTACTTGAGAGCGCGGATAAGACCATAGATATCTCTCCCAATGGTTCAAGCGCTTCTTTTTGCTGGTTGTACAATTTTATAAGTCTCCTGTATACATTCAAAGGGTCATTTTCAGCCGCGTAAATTATATTTGATGGGTTTATATTCCGTTCATTTAAGAAAATATCCCTATATTCATCAAACAGCGTTACATCGCTTCCTGGATTTTCACTCGGGAAAGGTAAAATTGGATAAATATCTTCCGGCTGCACCCAATCACAAATTTTGCTTAAACTTATAGCATGATTTTTGGAAATAATTGGAGCCAATATGATAGGCATATTTTGCGTACTGATTCTCCCATGTTTTCCTTTAAATCCCATTAGTTGTCGAATATCATCCGTGGATTCCGTAATTTTATTATCAAAATCCACATCTTGGCATGCTACAACATGGATGTTTTTTTCCGGAGAGAATTCCATTGATTTTTTTACCAGCACATACAGCAAAGTAAAGTAAAGAGACTTGGGCAAGGAGCTTATGTCCACCAGAATATCAGAAAAAACGGAGATATCAAAACCTACATATTTTTTTGATATCTCGGAATCCCCTATGTATGCATTACCTTCCTTACGTGTGGAAATAAGGATGTCTTCTTTTTTTGCCCAGTTTTTTGTTATTTGCTCTATTTCCTCAAGATTCCTGTTGATAAACTCTTCATAGGGGCTTTTAAATGATTTGGAAGGGCTGAATTGTATTAAATGCAAATGGCGCAATCCTTCGCCGCCAAATGACCTCAATGTTTTGGATAAAACAGAT
>JAJDAS010000462.1 GCA_029261755.1 Nitrospinia bacterium | reverse complement strand
GGAACATGGCAATTAAAAGAAACCCGAAAAGTCCAAGATGTAGATTCTATAGGGGTTCTTTCCTTCTAAAGGCCTATGATATTTTTCACAACTTTAACCCAAGTTCTGATCCTCCACCTTTAGAGCAGCGCGAAACCATGGGTATTTATGACTTAAAAAAAACCATCCAATTGGCCTTGGAGAAAAATACAAATAGTTTACAAAACAAAAAGATCATGATTGGAGCATACCGTGAAATCATTGAGCATTATTTAAAAAACAATAAACTGGTGGAGTGCGAAAGGATGATAGTGGAAGTGGAATCCCGTTTCCCAAATAATTCGGATTTACTGAATCTGATGGGGGTATATTACTCCACCAAGGAACACTATAAGCTAGCTATAGAAAAATTCCAGAGGGCATTAAGCCTCTCACCTCAGAATATCCCGGCTGAACTGAACCTGGCGCTGGCGCTGGCCATACATGGAGATCTAAAAAAAGCGAAAGACATTCTTAGTCAGGCGAAAAGGAAGATACATCCTAATGAACATTTGTCTAAAAAGCTGGCTGACATTGAAAAGAGGATTAAGCTGATAAAAGATGGGACAGTTGATTAGATTCTTACGCAGCATTTCTGAGAATTCGTCTCTCACAATTAAAAAAAGCCTTTAAAATCAAAGAGATGTAACCACAGATTCCATGGATTACACAGATTAAGTAATTTCAAAAAAATAAATCTGTGTCACCTGTGAAATCAGTGGTTAAGAAAGCTTTTGTTCTTTATGTTTTTTGTGGTTAAAAAATTTCAAATATCTTTGGATAGATTTTAGTCCCGAAAGTCCCAAAAAAAAGGGGGGCATAATGCCCCCCTTTTTTTGGAATACTGTTTAGAAGTTGTTACCTGATGTTACGGCACTACCACCTAAAACACCGGCGTTACTCAAGGTCCAGACTCCAGTGAGACCTGCCGCAGTACCGGTTGCGGATGGGGTGGCGGTGGCGGTAAAGACCGATGTACCCGCTGACGAGTAGGCATAATAGCTAGCATTTGCAGTTGGATTACCTAAGGAGGTCAGGTTTGTTGTATAGAGGTTGTTCTCGGCAAAATAGGTTTCCTGGGTTGTCCTAATCGCATCCAGCATAATTTTCGCCTCGGATGCTTTGGCCCTTTTTGTGTAGTTCTGGTAGGAAGGAATAGCAACAGCGGCCAGGATACCAATAATAGCAATAACGATCATCAGCTCGATTAATGTAAAACCTTTTTCGTTTCTCATTTTGATTCTCCTCAAAAAAAGTTGAAATCATTCATTTCTTTAAAGTGGCCTGGTTGTCCACCTATTGGACTCTCAGACCCAACAAAAACTTACCTTTAATGCTTAATTGTCCACCTCCTTTCATTATAAATTACACTTTATATCCTCTGAACCACTCCTTTTTTATGCTTTTACTTAAATCAATGCACAAATCAGACCAATTCAAACGACTCTATTATTTTCTTGCAACTTGTTGTTTTTATTGGCTTTTTTTAGGAGTAGTCCCATTTTTTGATTCACGGCATACTGACAAATAATGTCACAAGAAGTATGGAAAATCAAGTGGGGAAAGACAGCTATTCGGGTAATCCCTTAAAAAACAAATAGTTATAGGCTTGGCAGCCTAAAAAGGAGATACTGACCATTTTTGTTACTATGACTAAAATAGTTACTACTTAATAACGATGTATACTTATTCATTGCATTGGTTTTCCCATGTTGAAGACGTGCCCAGACTCTTTACTTTTTTGAATAGACTATGATAAATTTATTTTCATACATATGTTAAATTTTGAAAGGGGGAAATATGTCCGGCCATTCCAAGTGGTCATCCATAAAGCATAAAAAAGCAGCGACGGACTCCAAGCGTGGAAAGATTTTCACCAAAATTATCAAGGAGATCACTGTGGCTGCCCGACAGGGAAAAGGGGATGTGAACAGCAATCCTCGCTTACGAACCGCCGTGCAGAGTGCCAAGGCAATGAATATGCCCCAGGAAAATATACAACGGGCCATCAAAAAAGGTACGGGGGAGTTACCGGGGGTGTCCTATGAAGAAATAACCTATGAAGGATATGGGGCGGGAGGGGTTGCCGTAATCGTAGAGGCTATGACCGACAATAAAAACCGGACGGTGGCTGAAATCCGCTCACTTTTAGGGAAAAATGGCGGCCAGATGGGAGAAACGGGCTGCGTTGGATGGATGTTCCATAGAAAAGGGATTATCACAGTTGAGAAGGAAGCCTCTGATGAAGAAAACCTCATGTCCATCGTTCTTGACGCCGGAGCGGAAGACTTTCAGACAGAGGGAAACTACGAAATCACCACCTTACCGGATGACTTTGAAGCGGTGAAAGAGGCCCTGGAGAAAAATAATATCCCCTGTTTATCTGCAAGCATAACCATGGTCCCCCAAAATACGGTACAAGTCGAGGGAAAGCAGGCAACACAAGTAATGAAATTAATGGATGCATTGGACGATCATGATGACGTCCAAAACTGTTACGCCAATTTCGAAATTTCGGACGAAGAATTGCAAAGCCACTAAGCCTTGTCCCCATGGGTTTATTCACGCATCTTATCTACCTTTCTTCCTGTTACCGGTTTTTCAAAAATTTACCTTCCACAAAAGACCTTCCATGCGTATAATGGGTATCGACCCTGGGAGCCAAATCACGGGGTTCGGTTTTATTGAAGACAAACCGTCATTAAAATTAATTGCATATGGCGCCATAAGGCCGCCAAAAGGATTGGCCCTGCCACATCGTTTAAAATATATTTACAAAGGGTTATGCGAAGAGATCCAACACCATCAACCGGAGGAAGTGGCCATAGAGAATGTATTCTTCGCGAAAAACGCTAAATCTGCACTGATTCTTGGGCACGCCAGGGGCGCAGCCATCCTCTCAGCCGCCAATTCCGATCTGGAAGTCTCCGAGTACTCCCCAACTGTAATCAAACAGGCCATTGTGGGTTTTGGAAGGGCTGAAAAATCACAGATAAATTCCATGGTAGGCCTCCTTTTAAGAATTAAGGAACCCATAAAACCCATGGATGCCTCCGATGCTTTGGCCACGGCAATTTGCCATGCCCATACTCACCGCCCTCTAAAAAAGATTCTTCCCCGATGATTGCCATCATTTCCGGTAAATTATTAAAGAAATCCCCGGATTATATCATCATAGATGTAAACGGGGTAGGCTATGGAATCCATATCCCCCTTTCCACCTATTGTGCGCTTCCCGGGTCCGGGGAGGCCGCTACGCTTCAAATCCATACCCACATCCGGGAAGATGCTTTCAAGCTTTTTGGGTTTCTGACAACTCAAGAGCAGTTCCTTTTTGAGAAACTGATATCCATATCCAAGATTGGGCCAAAACTTGCCCTGGGTATCCTCTCCGGGATTCCTGCCGGAGAACTGGAAGCTGCGGTGGTTCAATCGGATATACGTAGATTGTCCTCCATCCCAGGCGTTGGAAAAAAGACTGCTGAGCGCCTGGTCATCGAATTAAAGGATAAGATTAAGCTGCCAATTTCCACCATCAGCCAAACAATCTTAGAAAACAAGGGTTCCTCGGATCCAGGCGTATTCAATGACGCATTGTCAGCCTTGGTGAATCTGGGATTTTCCGGTGACAGAGCCGAGAAGGCCATTGCCAAGGTATACCATGGAAAACCCAATGAAGAATGGGACATTGAACAATTAATCAAGGAATCCCTGAAGGTTCTTGTATAACCATGGAAGATAGAGTACTCCAACCACAAATCGATTCCGAGGACCCCATTGCCGAAAACAGAATTCGCCCCATAAGCTTTGATGAATATACCGGGCAGGAAAAAATCAAGGGCAACCTCAAGGTGTTTATCGGCGCCGCCCGCAAACGTGGAGAACCCCTGGACCATGTGCTTTTTTACGGTTCTCCGGGGTTAGGAAAGACCACTCTCGCCTATATTATCGCCTCGGAGATGAAGGCTCAGATCAAAACCACCTCCGGTCCTGCCATAGAAAAGCAAGGTGATCTTGCTGCCATTTTGACCAGTTTGGAAGACGGAGATGCCCTGTTCATTGATGAAATCCATCGGTTGAACAATTCCGTGGAAGAAGTGCTATATTCAGCCATGGAAGATTTTAATCTGGATATTATCATTGGGCAGGGTCCAAGCGCCCGATCCATCAAGCTTGATCTTCCCAAGTTTACTTTAATTGGGGCCACCACCAGGGCGGGGCTTTTGACAGCACCCCTTAGAGACCGTTTTGGCGTTATCCACCGTCTATGTTTTTATTCCGGTCCGGAGTTAAAAGAGATTTTACTCCGCTCCGCGAAAATCCTCAAAGTGGAATGTGATGAGGAAGGGGCTAATGAAATTGCAACACGGTCCAGGGGGACGCCCAGGATTGCGAATCGGCTACTACGAAGGGTGAGAGACTACGCGGAACTGGAATCAAACGGCATCATCACCCAACAAATTGCCGATAGGGCTTTGGAGAGGATGGAGGTTGACAGCAAAGGATTGGACAGTACGGACTATCGGCTAATGCTGGCCATCATCGAGAAATTTTCAGGGGGGCCTGTTGGACTGGAGACCCTCTCCGCAGCACTTAACGAGGATAAAGGTACCATTGAGGAAGTGGTAGAGCCCTATCTCATTCAATCCGGCTTCATTGACAGAACACCAAGAGGGAGGACGGCAACCCGGCTGGCCTACGAACACTTCAAAAAGAAATACCCACGAACTTACCAGCTTCCCATGGAAGGCGTATGAATTGATTTTCAGAAAAAGTCAGCCTGATTTACCCTATGGCTGTAATGCTATGACGAGATTCCCGGCTAATTCCTTGGTATCGGGCATCTCTTTTTCGTGGCCTGCCTTGTAATAACAGAGCACCTTTTTTTATAATGGAACGGATGATAAAAGTACTCTATTTCGCCACTATCAAAGAAAAACTCGGCACTGAAAGCGAGACAGTACCTTACCAGGAAGGAATGACTTTAGCACAACTTTTGTCGGAACTATCCGGCAAACATCCTGGTATGGGTGAATTGACCGCATCGAAAAGATTCCTCTATGCCATTAACCAGGAAGTCTCCGAACCAGAATCCCTCCTCAAAGACGGTGATGAAATCGCCATATTACCACCCCTTTCAGGTGGCAATTAAAACCACAAACAATAAAAAACATCTTTTAAAATCCATATGATCAGAATCCAGGAAGACGATTTTAATATCGAAGAAGAAGTACTCGCCCTGCGTAAGCCTTTCAAAAACACCGGTGCCGCCGTGGTCTTTCTCGGGACGGCCAGGGATATCTCCAAGGGAAAAGAGATCAAAGGTTTGGAGTTTGAGTATTACTCCGGGATGGCGGAAAAATCCCTGCAAAAAATCCGGGATAGAGCATTGAAAGAGTTCGACATTTTAGACGTGGCAATTATACACCGAGTGGGCAAGATTGGAATTGCGGAAAATATCGTTTTGATTGTGGTGGTCTCCCAACATCGCAAGGAGGCCTTCAAGGCGTGTGAATTTTCCATAGATGAGCTGAAAAGGTCAGTTCCCATCTGGAAAAAAGAGAGAACCGTAGACGGCGTGGTCTGGGTCGAAGAACATCCTTAATCATTCCTATCCATTTCTTCCCTGGAGCGCCATTTGATTTCTGTCACAGAAGCCCTCGAAACCATCCTGTCCAAGATCTCCTCGCTGGGAACTGAAAAGATTTCCTTAGTCTCTTCCATGGGACGTAGCCTCGGGGAAGACGTTTGCTCCAGCCGTGACCACCCTCCTTCCAACAA
>JAJDAS010000461.1 GCA_029261755.1 Nitrospinia bacterium | reverse complement strand
TTGAGTATAGACGCCGTTCAAATGCCTCATAAATCGAGAAAGGTTTCCTTCGGGAGTAAAGACCAGGAGATGATAATGAGTGGGCATGAGGCAATAGGAAGATACATACACGTTAAAGAGATTACAGGCTTCCTTTAATGCGGTTAGAAACAGTCGGCAATCCTCTTTGTCAGAAAATATTTCCCTGTACCCGGCGCTTCGGTTCATCGCATGATACCAAGCTCCGGGATATTCGATTCTTAGCGGACGAGCCATTATCAGACGATAAACGTTTGAGATAATGCAGTCAAGAGTGGACTTGACCCCTTTTTGAGCGCGAAATTCTCCAAGTTAATTACGGTTGGTCCCTAAGAGGATGCAAGAACCTGGTCTTTCCGTACTTTTCATTCGGCATAACTTTATTTATGTATCATCGGATTGTTGCAATTGCTAAGGCTCTTCCGGTTTATGGAGGACAATGGGAATGTGCTTTGCGAACAGTTCAAAATCCTTGTCAGCGGTGAATATTGGGATTTTATTTCGAATAGAAACGGAGCATATTAAGAAATCCGTATTCGATCCTTGAATTCCTTTAGACCTGCATAGATTAAAAAAAGTTGCCGCCAAGACATACTCCTCCGTAAGAATTGGGAGATCAGGGAAACTTTGGAGGTATTTCTGAAGTTTGTTGAACTGAGATTTGTCGCGAATGCCCGAAAGAATCTCCTGCCGGATTGGCCCAAGCATCTGCACCTGGAAGCCATCAATTAGATTGCGCAGTTCAAGCACATTCAGGGTATGGAGAGGTTTGCTTCGCCTGAGGGCCAGCGACCAAATGCTGGTATCCACTATGATTTTCATGCCCTGGCTCTTTGTTTTTTAAAGTCATACTTTGGGTCGTAATCAATCTTGCCGAACAAAGACAGTATTTTTTTTTGTTGCAAGTGGTCAACATACTCGACTAGGGCCTGTGTCACTGCCGCCTTTTTGCTCTTATGCTTTCCTAACTTCACCGCCTTAACAATAAGCCCGTCATCAATTTGTAGGTTCGTAGCCATGACAAAACCTCCTATAATAAAAAAACTATTATCACACAATGTTTTGTGTGATAACAAGGCATATTTAGCGGCAAAATTAGTAAGCGAAAAACAAGAAACAGGAAAAATATCCACGCAGAAGGAAAGGCGGTAGCCTATATGATGACGATGGACGAGAACGCCTTGCCAAATATATGATTCGCCCTCCTATTTCCATAACCCGCCTTACTTACGACAGAGAAAAGCAGGTTGTATATTTTATAATCAAAAATTTGCATTTCCACACTTCATTCCCTATATTTATTTTCTCTCTTTAATTAATACTTACATGGGCATTCTGAGAATCCGTCTCTCACAATGTAAAAATCTTTTGAAATCAAAGACATGGAACCGCGAATGAACGCAAATTTACGCGAATAAAAAATACAAAAAAAACAATCTATCTTGTATTCTTGGTTCTATGGTTTTATTCGCTTTCATTCGCGACCATTCGCGGTTAAAAAGTTTTATTTAAATTTCAAATATCTTTGGTTAGAATTTCACTGGGGAATGAAAAATGCCACAACTGGTTATTGAAGGCCAGATCGTCCGCGACAACCTTTTTCATGTGATCAACCAGTTTATGGAGGACCATCATTGCCGGTACTCCATAGTGGATTTCCATCTGGGCTCCAGTAGTGAAGACCCTTCTTCCGTCATCCTGAATACTGAGCTTGACCCCGACTACTTGGTTGAGTTCTCCAATCTGTTGCAATCAAAGGGCGCCGAGCTTCTAAACCAAAACTCCGAAAGCCCCGACCTCAACCCCTCCGAAAAAGACAAAACCGTCCCGGACAACTTTTACTCCACCACCAACCACCCAACGGATATCTTTTTAGGTGAAGACTGGGTCCCCGTGAAAAAGATGAGGATGGACGGGGTGATAGTGGTGGCGGGAAAGGAGGTTGTCTGCAAAAAATTGAGGGACGTGGTCCTGGGAGACATGGTGGTTTGTGGAACAAGGGGAATACGAATCCACCCGCCAAAAGAAAAAACGGAAGAAGTGCAGGAATTTGCTTTCATGAGTGCCGACACTAGTTCGGAAAGACGAACCGATCTGGCCGCCCAATCCCTGGCGGAGGAAATGAAGACGGTTCGATCTCAAAACGGGAAAATCGCCTTTGTAGCCGGGCCCGTTCTGGTACACACGGGAGGCGGCAAGGCCATGGCTTCCCTGGTTCAAAAAGGATTCGTGCATAGCTTTTTGGGGAATAACGCCATTGCCGTCCATGATTTGGAAACCAACCTGTACGGAACCTCTCTAGGGGTCAATCTGGAAAACGGCCACCTGGTAAAAGGTGGACACAAAAACCATATGAGGGCCATCAACGCCATCAACAAAGCCGGTTCCATACAAGAAGCGGTGGAAAAAGGAATCATCACGGGGGGAATCATGTACCACTTGGTTAAGCAAAATATCCCCTTCAGCCTGGCAGGCTCCATCCGGGATGACGGCCCGCTACCCGACACCCAAATGGACCTCATTCAGGCCCAGGAAGATTATGCCCGCCTGGTGGAAGGAGCCGATCTAGTGGTGATGCTTTCCACCATGCTTCACTCCATCGGAACCGGCAACATGCTGGGAAGCCATGTAAAAGTGGTGTGCGTGGATATCAATCCTGCCACGGTGGCAAAGTTACGGGACCGAGGGTCCGCCCAGACGGTGGGCGTTGTCACGGACGTGAGCCAGTTTGTAAAAACATTGGATGAGAATCTTTGAAAAGTTTTTTGGGTAGAAAAAAAGAATTTTTAACCACTAATCTTCACTAATCCTCACTAATTTTTCAAGATTTTATTCTTGAACTCCCATTTCAGAAGCTCTGCACTCCCTGAGAAAATCATACTCCCCGTATTATTGGTTTTGCATCCAAAGTATAAGGAACTTTAGAAAAAATTCCGTTATTTCCATTAATATTTTCTTCCACGGGGTCATTTCATGTTCATTGGCCGAAAATTCAAGGACTGGCTGGAGAAAAGGGTTTTAGAGCTTTTGCTTTGGGATAGCGAAGTTCCCAGCACCCCTTTTTGCGACTTCGAGCGCATCCGGTTCGAGATCCGGCCCGGCGACATCTTGCTGGTGGAAGGGCGGAGCCGCATCAGTGATGTCATCAAGACCATCACCCTTAGCCGTTGGACTCATGCGGCCCTTTATATCGGTAACCTGAACGACATTGAAAATCGGGAAATTCAGGACCATGCAAGCCACTATTATCCGGGAGACCGTAGCGACCATTTGCTCATAGAAGCGGTGGCAGGTGAAGGCACCATCATTTCTCCCATCACAAAATATCAGTACCACAACCTGCGTATTTGCCGTCCAAGGGATCTTTCGCCTCAAGATGTTCAAAAAGTAATAGAGTACGCTATCAAATGTGTGGGGATGCAATACAATACCCGCCAGTTACTGGACCTGGCCCGCTTCATGTTTCCTTATGGGGTCCTTCCAAGGCGGTGGCGTTCCAGCCTATTTGAAAAAAAAATCGGCGATTCCACCCGCACTATCTGTTCCACCATGCTTGCCGAGGCATTTGCATCGGTTCAATTTCCGGTGCTCCCCTTTGTCCAAAACGTAGAAGGAGGCAAGTTGCGGTGGTTCAAACGCAACAGCAGTCTTTTTGTTCCAAGCGATTTTGACTATTCTCCCTACTTCAACATCATCAAGTACCCATTTTTTGGTGACGACTTGAACATATATCGCAGGCTTCCCTGGGACAAAACAGGGGTAAAGTACAATCATGAGAAGGAAATTCAGTTGCACCCGGAAGTCCCGGAAAATGCATCCGAAGCCATGGATGAGGATGAGAAGGGCGATCTTCCCCCATCCGGTGAAGAGACCAATCCATTGAAGACAAACCAAGGATTTTTAAAGTTTTTTTAACTAATGGAGAATCCCATGAATGAATGGCTATGGTTCGTGGCAACTGGCTGTGTCTTTTTGTTTTTAGCTTATGTTCGGGTGTCTTTGTGCATCTCAACGGGAGCTTTCGCCACTCTTTTATTGCTGATTTCCGGATTTGGCGGTCTCTCCATGGTCTGGTTGATTTTGCTCTGGATTCTTTTCCTCGGAGTAGCTATTCCTCTAAATATTCCTTCCCTGAGGCGAAAGTTGCTTACAGATCGGCTCTATCATTTGGCTCGAAATTTGATGCCTCCCATGTCGGCAACGGAACGGGAAGCGCTGGAAGCCGGGTCGGTATGGTGGGATGGCGACCTCTTCAGCGGCAAGCCTAATTGGAAAAAACTGTTGAAACTCCCGGTCTCAGAGCTAAGCCCAGAGGAAAAGGCATTCCTGGACGGTCCCGTGGAGGAGCTTTGCCACATGTTGGATGAATGGGAAATTACCGAGGAGCTTCAGGATCTTCCCCCGGAGGTTTGGGACTTTATGAAGAAAAGGGGCTTTTTCGGAATGATCATTCCCAAGGAGTACAGCGGCCTTGGCTTTTCCGGTTTGGGCCATTCTTCTGTTGTGATGAAAGTAGCAAGCCGTAGCATCAGCGCGGCAGTGACGGTGATGGTCCCCAACTCCCTGGGCCCGGCGGAACTGCTCCTCAATTATGGAACCAAAGAGCAAAAGGACCATTATCTACCACGGTTGGCTTGTGGAGAGGAGGTTCCCTGTTTTGCCCTCACCGGACCCGAGGCCGGTAGCGATGCAGCTTCGCTCCCCGATAAAGGCATGGTGTGCCGAGGAGAGTTTCGAGGGGAAAAAGATGTATTGGGAATTCGTTTGAATTGGGAAAAACGCTACATCACACTGAGCCCCTCGGCCACGGTGCTGGGCTTGGCCTTCAAACTATGCGATCCGGACGGATTGCTCGGCGACAAAAAAGAGATGGGCATCACTCTGGCTTTGATTCCCACCCAACTACCCGGCGTTACCATTGGAAGCCGCCATTTTCCTCTCAATTCGGCTTTTCTGGTTGGACCCACTTGGGGCAAGGATGTTTTCATTCCCCTGGATTTCATCATCGGCGGACCCGAACGTGCTGGAAAAGGCTGGGCCATGCTCATGGAGTGTCTGGCTGTAGGCCGCTCCATATCTCTGCCGGCCTTGAGCACCGGTTCTAGTAAATTGGCCAGTCGGTTGATAGGCGCCTATGCCCGGATTCGCAGGCAATTCAAACTGCCCATCGGACGATTCGAAGGAGTGGAAGAAGGGCTTGCTCGCATAGGGGGCTATACCTACCTAATGGACTCCGCCAGGACCTTAACAACCCTGGCAGTAGACCAGGGAGAAAAGCCCTCGGTCATATCCGCCATGGTGAAATACAATCTTACCGAAAAAACCCGGAAAGCCATCAACGATGCCATGGATATCCAGGGAGGCGCGGCCATCTGCATGGGTCCCAGGAATCTACTGGCTCGGCTTTACCAGTCCTTGCCCATCAGCATCACGGTGGAAGGATCCAACATTCTGACCCGCAACATGATTGTCTTCGGCCAGGGAGCCATCCGTTGCCACCCCTATCTATTAAAAGTAATGAATGCGGTTCATGAAACGGATGAAGAGCGGGGAATGGAAGAATTCGATAAAGCGATCATGGGCCATGTGGGGTTTTCCATCAGCAACGCGGTGCGAAGCTTCTTTTTGGGCCTAACAGGTTCCAAACTGGCTTTTGTACCAGGGACTCCTTCTTGCACACGGGTTTACTATCAACATGCGACCAGAATATGCGCCGCCTTCGCATTGGCCGCCGATGTTGCCCTTCTGGTTTTGGGAGGAGCCCTGAAAAGAAAAGAGCGGCTTTCCGCTCGTCTGGCTGATATCTTTAGCCATCTCTATCTTATTTCAGCTATTCTAAAGCGCTATGAAGACCAGGGACGCCCTCGGGAAGATCTTCCCCTGGTTCGGTGGGCCTGCCAGGATTCTCTGCATATCATGCAAGAAAGTTTTTACGGACTCCTGGAAAATTTCCCGAATCCACTCGTTGCCGGAATGCTTCGTTTTCTTTGCTTCCCCCTTGGGCGGCCCTTTCCTCCCCCTGGAGACAAACTGGACCACCAGGTGGCGAGCCTGCTTCTCAATCCTTCTCTTACAAGGAACCGCCTTACCGACGGAATATTTCTCCCAAAAAATCAGGATGAACCTCTGGGGCTTTTGGAAGACGCCTTGAAAAAGACCATTGCCGCCGAACCTGTAGAGAAAAAGATTTTCGAGGCCATTAAGAACGGAGATCTAAAAGGAGGCGACCCGGTTGCTTTATTAGAGGAGGCAGTGAAATTGGGACTGATCAGCGAAGAAGAAGCCATGGCTGTGAAAGAAGCCACTTCGGCCCGAAAGGAAGTTATTAAAGTGGATGATTTCCCAAAGGATTGGTGGGGTAAGAAGGTTAAGCCGTAAACGTAACCTATTAAGTTGCATAAAATTTAGGCTCTTAGATCTTTAGATGGTGTATTTCTGAAAAGGGAGATTCCAAAAATCGATCATGTGGTTCATCTCGCTTTCGATGGAACGACTTTGAAAATCTTCCTTATCTTGAAAATAACAAAGGGAGGGAAGAGGAGGCAGTGATTCTTTTTCGGTAAAGGCGATTTCCATTCCATACCCCAGGGCATGGACATGGACTTTGTTTTTGGGCAACTCCTCTACGGCGGAAATTTTTCTAAAAGGGAATTCCAGAAATTTCAGGACCGCATTTTCTTCAGGATAGAGCATGCCGGAATCCGGGAAATCACTTCTTTCCACCGAGGTCTTATCCAAAAAACGGAATACTCGAGCCGCCCAGCCTTTTTTTTCGCAGGTTTCCCGGAGAAAACGAAACATGTTCATCTGCCCGAGAAAACTCTGCCTTGCCGCTACTTCCTGAATCTCTTCCGGGGCGGATGCGTTTCCTATTCCTTCTGTTACGACTTGGTTTAATTCAGGCGTCATAGTGGTCCACAGATCGCTTTGAGAGGGAAGCGTAAAGCCCAAAAGAATTCCTTTTTTAGCGATACGGGAACCCTCAGCCAAAATTTTTAAAACGTTCTCAGGACCCAGGACATTGAGGAGATTCACCGCTGAAATGTAGTCGAAACTCTGTGGGGGAATAAAGTCCTGTTCAAGGGCGTTCCCCGCGAAAAAACTTATCCGGTCCAGTTCCTTCCATGCTTTATTTTCCTGAATGATCTCTTTACTCAGATCAAAAGCCAAAATTTCCCTATCCGTTTGGTTCAGGGGGATCAGGTATTTGGCCGACCCGCATCCCATATCCAAAATAGAGGAAGAGCCCGGTGTTCTTATATAAAGGCTTTGGCACAAACCATCTACATAGGTGGGATCCTCACGACGCTCTATCCCCCGAATATCTTCACCGCGATATATCCTGAATCGTTCTTCGAAAAAAGTCTTAGGCCCCTCCTTTTCGCATTCAAATAGAATTTCTCCGCCCGGATCTTGTCGATAAGGAAGAAATTCGTAAAGGACGCCATGCTCAAATCGACCCATCAACTCCGGTGAAAGATCTCCCAGGGTGATATTCGGAATGCGCACAATTTTTGTTTCCCACTCAAGCCTCCTTCTTTCGGCTTCAAGGATAATTTTTTGCCAAGGATGGTTTTGTTCTGGGGGTTTCATGGTTGGGAAATATTGGAAGGTTGGACTTTTAGCCTCCGGAGGCTAAAGCTCTTCTCAGGCCGCAGGATCGATTTTCGTAGAGAATCATGATGCTTCAGGAGTGGACGCTGATGAGATTAAAACCACTCAAGAAACAGGGTGGAGATATCCCATCAGCAAAGGGTTGTGATGTGGCATCAGCCACGAGCGGAAAAGGAACACCCTATATGCATTTGTCAGGTGAAGAGACACAGGTTACTTAGTACACGACTCTGGGCAAAGACGAGAAAGATCCTTCGTCTTGTTTCACAAGATTGAGATTTACATTAAGCCAAACGAAGTGGGTTTCAAGCCACTGTACTGACATTGCCTCCGGATCCTGATTCCGGCATGCCTCCTCCTGTTGCAGTGGCTGCGGCATTGCTTGCGACGCCCGCATCAACCGGACCGCCAGCGCCAGCCGCAGTTGGGGGGCTGGCTCCTGAACCTGACTCCGGGTTGTGTCCCGCGCTGATTCCAGCTAATGGATTAGCCGAGTCGCCGGCAGCTTGCGTTAGTACAGATGTGCTGTTTGCAGTTGCAGGCTCGCTTTTTGGAAATACTCCCATCTGTGTTACTACTCTACTTATTTCTCCCATGATATCCTCCTTTCTTCTTTTAATGAAAACTTCTAAGTTACCTTAATAGGCTTATCGTCAAAAAAAGGGAAAACTTTATTGGCAATCCCCCATGTTCATTCGTTTTAAGTGTGCAAAAGAATTTTTCACTATTTCTGCAATTCCCCGTCTAATTGTTTATAATCAACATCTTCCACTATACTAAATTTCTTTTTTTGCCACCATACCTGAAAGGAGGCCGTGATGAATCGTTTACATAAACTGGCCGTCAACGAGGAAGGCTTCGTCTTTGATCCGTCCACCGGAGAGAGCTTTACCGTAAACCAGACGGGACTCAGAGTTATGAAACTCCTGAAGGAAAACCAATCATCCCAGATCATCACCAAGGAGCTTATGGAGGAGTATGAAGTTTCCTCCGAGGAAGCCGAGAAGGATGTGGCCGACTTCATAGACCATCTGCGATCCTTCCAACTCTGGGAAGGCGAATGAAATGAAAGAGATTATCGTGGGTATTTCAGGGATCAACGCGGTGGACAATCCCGGTCCGGGAGTGGGGGTGGCCAGGGCTTTGAAAGACGACAAGGAGCTGAACATCAAAATCGTTGGGTTGGCCCACGATGCCATGGACCCTGGAATTTACCTTCACTGGCTCATCGACAAGGCATACATGATCCCCTATCCATCAGGTGGGCACGATGCCCTCATCCAGAGGCTGGGGTACATCAAGCAGTCTTACGGGCTAGACTTCATTATCCCTTGCCTGGATTCGGAACTACCCATTTTTACCAAATACCAAAAAAAGATTGAGGAGTACGGCATTAAAACCTTTTTGCCCTCTCTGGAGCAATTTCGATTGCGGGGGAAAGACCGTTTGGATGAGGTGGCAGAAAAGATCAACGTGAAGATCCCCAAAACCGAGGTGGTCAACTCCTATGACGAATTGGGTAAGGCCGTGGAGAAGATCGGCTTGCCGGTTATGGTGAAAGGCGCCTTTTACAAAGCCTATCGCGCATCCACCCTCCAGGAGGCGACGATGCATTACAACCAAATTGTTTCCGAGTGGGGATACCCGGTGATTGTGCAGCAAGTGGTAAAAGGAGAAGAGTTGAATGTGGTGGGGGTAGGAGATGGAGAGGGCGGATCGCTTGGGCTTTTGGCCATCCGCAAGATGTGGGTTACCTCCCTGGGGAAAATATGGAACGGTGTGACCATAAAGCACGAAAAAATGTTGTCGGCGGCAGGGGAGTTTATCAATCAATATCGCTGGAAGGGACCTTTCGAGCTGGAGTGTATTGTGGATCGGGAGGATATCTATCTCATCGAAATCAATCCGCGTTTTCCGGCGTGGTCCTATTTCGCTACGGGTGTCGGTTTGAATCTGCCATCCAATATGCTCCGAAAATCCTTTGGTTTGCCCCTCCTTCCACAGGAAGATTACGAAGCGGGGAAACTCTATATCCGATACACCTATGAGCTGATTACCGAGATGCAGCCGTTTCAGGACATCTCTACAAAAGGGGAGATATGAGATGAAAAAAAAATACGAAAAACCGCTGATCTTCAAACTGCAAACGGGGGTGATGAATAAATACGGCAGCACTCCGTATTATTCCCGGATCACGCGACGGGGCCTGGATGGTGTGCCCATCAAGGATCTCATGGACAAATTCGGTTCGCCCCTTTTTGTCTTTTCCGAGGAAAAACTCCGCCAAAGATGCAGGGATATTCACCGTGCCTTCTCCACCCGATATCCCAATGTGGTCTTCGGCTGGTCGTACAAAACGAATTACCTTTCCGCCATCTGCGCCGTGCTCCATCAGGAAGGCGCCATCGCGGAGGTAGTCTCGGAAATGGAATACGACAAGGCGAGGAAGCTTGGCATTCCCGGACACGACATTATTTTTAACGGCCCGCATAAATCCATGGAGGCCATGGAAAAGGCGGTTTCCGAGGGGGCCATGCTCAATATCGACCACTTTGACGAAATTTACGATATGGAGAAGGTGGCGGACAAGCTGGGGAAGAAGATCAAGGTGGGCATACGGCTCAACATGGATACCGGCATCCAGCCTCAATGGTCGAGGTTCGGATTTAACCTGGATTCAGGTCAGGCCATGCACGCCGCAAAAAGGATTTCCGGGGGCGGGAAGCTCATTATCAACGGACTTCATTGCCACATCGGCACCTTCATCCTGGATCCCAACGCCTACGCGGTGGAAGTGGAAAAGATGGTGAGGTTTAGTTATGAACTGGAGGACCACCTGGGATTTAAAATCGAGTATATCGACATAGGTGGAGGTTTTCCTTCTGTCAGCAAACTCAAGGGGACCTATCTATCGCCCGATATCGCCGTGCCCTCCATCGAAGAGTTTGCCGAGAAGATCACCGACGCCCTCTACCAAAATGTGAGGCCTGGGGACCTCCCCAAACTCATGCTGGAAACGGGGAGGGCCATTATAGATGAAGCAGGTTATCTAATCACCACCGTCTTCGCGTCCAAAAGACTGCCGGACGGCAGGAAGGCATATATCGCCGACGCGGGGGTTAATCTGCTCTTTACTTCCTTTTGGTACAAATTTAATATCGAGATAGACCGGGAGGTGCCCTGCGCCAGCGAACCGTCCATTATTTACGGACCCATGTGCATGAATATCGATGTTATCGACGAAGGTTCGCTTCTTCCACCTTTGGAAAGAGGAACACGGCTGATCTTTTCTCCCGTGGGCGCCTATAATGTGACTCAATGGGCACAGTTCATCGAGTACCGCCCCAACGTAGTTTTGATCGGAAAAGACGGAACGGTGGATATTATCCGGGAGGCCGAAGACCTCACCGATATCGAACGGCGGGAGAAAGTGCCGGAGCGGTTGAGGCAGTTGGCTAAGAAACCTTCGGAGAAGGGGAAGGAGTCGGGTGCGAAAAAGTGAAATATTGACCACAAAGGCACAAAGGTACAAAAAACTTTCTAAACCAAGAATTCAAGACTTCTCCGCTTTTCTTCTCAACGTGTAAATATCTAAATTCAGCGATTTTATTTAAAGGAAGCAGTAATGGAACTTTCCCAGGAACAGACCTTGCGCTACTCCAGGCATCTCATCATGCCGGAAGTGGGAGTAGATGGACAGAAAAAACTCATGCAGGCCAAAGTGCTCCTCATTGGAGCCGGTGGACTGGGCTCGCCCAATGCTCTCTACCTTGCCGCTGCCGGAGTTGGGACCCTGGGCCTGGTGGATTTCGACCGGGTGGATCATACCAATCTACACCGTCAGGTAATCCACGGCACGAAAGATGTGGGTAAACTGAAAATCGAAAGCGCACGGGAAACCATTGCCGATATCAATCCAAATGTGAAGGTTATTCCCTACAATCAATCGCTCCAACGAGATACTGCGTTGGAAATTATCAAAGAGTACGACATTGTGGTGGACGGGACGGACAACTTTCAAACACGCTATCTTACCAACGACGCCTGTGTCTTTTTGAAAAAGCCCAATGTTTACGCTTCCATCTTCCGCTTCGAAGGGCAGTCCACGGTATTCAATCCGGGCAACACCGAAAGCCCATGCTACCGGTGTCTTTATCCTGAGCCGCCACCTCCCGGGGAGGTCCCTTCTTGCGCCGAAGGGGGAGTCCTTGGGATCCTGCCCGGACTGGTAGGCCTCATCCAAAGCACGGAGACCATCAAACTGATCCTCGGTGAGGGTAACCCCCTGGTGGGAAGGCTCCTGCTTTTCAACGCGCTGGAGATGTCCTTTAGGACCATGAAAATCCGGCGCGATCCCAACTGTCCCCTCTGTGGGCCAAAACCGACTATTACTGAACTTATTGATTACGACCAATTTTGCGGGATCAGGGGAGGTGAAGAAGTGGCCGATGACAAGCAAGAGATTGCAGAAATAACGGTGAAAGAGCTTTCTGAAAAAATCCGGGAAGGTGACAAATTTACCCTGGTGGATGTGCGGGAAACTCAAGAGTACCAGATCGCCAGAATACCCGGGTCGCAACTGATTCCCCTGGGAGAGGTGGCCCAGCGGGCCAACGAACTGGATACAGCAGAGGAGATCATCGTGCACTGCAAAATGGGAGGCCGTAGCGCCAAGGCCATTGGGATTCTGCAAGAGATGGGATTCCGAAAATTGAAGAACCTGAAAGGGGGCATTACGGCATGGTCGGAGGAGATTGATCCTTTGGTTCCGAAGTACTGACGGCAGATATTTGAAACGTTTACCACGAAGGCTCCAAGACAAAAAAAAGAATTACACCGTAAAAGGGGGAAATTTAGGGATTTTTTATATTCTTTTCACATTGACACATACCTAATTGGGATATATATTTATTTAACCACAAGCATTATTTGTGTTTATTTGCTAAAGATCTAACCGTGGGAAATGTGACGGTGGCAAATTCGTAAAACCCCAATAGGGAGGTTGCCATGAAAGTCACCATTTTAGTTCCCTTATTCATGGCATTTACAGTATTTTTTGGCTTTTCAGCTAGTCTTGAAGCCTCTTCTAATGTTCCGGATTCCCAGACCACTCCTTTCAACTCCTCGACATCTACATCAGAATCCCTCGAATTAAACAGCAAGCACAAGCCTCACTTCCCAGAGGGCGCCGGATCTATTTCTATTGCTTTCCGCTCCGTTGATCCCACCAAACCACTTACCAATCAATCCCTAACTGATAAAGCCCATGCGTTGGTTGGCAAAGCCGTGGAGAGCGTTCTCTTCAGGGGTAATTACGAAGCTGCCATCCGCTACTACGAAGAAGCGCTGAAGGAGATGCCCAATGACCGCGGTATCCTGATTGCTTTAAGCCACACCAAGTACCAGAGAGAGAAGCAACTGGGATTGATCAAGCCCAAACCAAACCCCAAGGCAGCGATTCTCCTTGATGCTTTGGAATATGGAAAAGGCGACTGGAAAACAAGTATCCGCTATCTGGAAGACGCTATGTTTGACGAGCAGGACAAGGGCAGATTAATGGCAACCCGCGATGCGTTCCTTGAAATCAAGGGCATCTATGGAGATGTTCAGTTCGAGCAGGAAGCGATGGAGATGCTCTATGGATACAAAAGGGAAGATGCGACTGTAAGATTGATCCGTAATGCTTTCAATGATCTGGATAAAGGCTATTTCGATGAGGCTATGGAGAATTTCAAGGGAGCCTTGAAGTTGAACCCAGGCGATACACGCATCAGAGAGATGATCGCCTATGTCGGCGGACTACAGTTTAACCGCTTTGAAAGCCTGAATACCTGGGCGGAAAACCAGAGAGGCATCAATGGCAAACTTAGAAACGAAGCGTTGCAACGGAAAGAAGAAGCCATGCATGCGCTTGCTCAATCGCAGGAAGCTTTGAATCTCTCCAGGGAGCTGGACGATGCGGAAGCCACGTCAATTTCTCAGCAGGCTATTGATATTGCCAAACAGGCGCTGAACAGGGCAAATGCTATGTTGGCCGGGGCCGATGCGAGGCTGGCGGCAGTAAAAAAGGCATACAACTCGGTATCAAAGGGAGCTGCGGGCGTTGCAAACAGGCTGAAGGGCGAACTTCGCATCAAGACCAGCCAAGGCTGGGAGACTTTTGATGTCAACGAGCCACTCAAGCCGGGAGATGAGTTACGTACAGGAAAAGAAAGCTCGGCCGAACTGCTATTGACAGACGGTTCCACCCTCAACATGGATGCCAACACATCCATCAAGCTTGGTCAGTCGCACAGAAAGAAATCCTTCTACGAAAGGATACAGGGCCGTATACGGACTGAGATTGCCTGTGTTAGGAAATTCGGCCTGCCATGCAAGCGCGTATGTTATCGCATAAACACAAGGTTGGCCTGCGTGCGCGGCACAGAACTAGAAATTACAACGCCTCCCGGCGGTCCCGCAGTTATTACCGTCATGGACGGTGTTTTGGAAATAGGCGACCAGAAAGAGGGTGAGCAGATAAAGGTTGGCAAAGGGAAACTGGTTGTAATTACAACCGAAGGCGAGGTCAAAAAGCCTGCGGCTTTAAAGCTTGATTCTATTAAGCGGTGGTGGGAGGAGGCGTTTTGAAAAAAATATTTCTTGTCAATCCAGGTATCCTTGTAACAGCCATTTTTATTTTATTACTAGTACATTCCGCAGCGCTTGCCTCAGAGACTTGCTATTTAGATACCCCGTCCGGTTTTCAGCGTATGGGAGGGGCGAGCAGGATTGGCCCATACTCATCCAGATCGCAGTGTGAGGCTGTAAACAGCCAGCACATGGGGGGGCAAGGAAGCTGCTCCTGCACTTCCACAACGCCGGGTTATAGCGCCCCGCAGCAGCCATCCATCGACTGGCAGCAGAGGCAGCGGGAGCAGGAGATGGAGCGTCAACGGAGAGAAAGGGAGCGTAAGCTCAGGGAGTTAAAGGAGGCCGAGGAGGAGGAGCGGCGCAGGCAGGAAACCCGGGAAAAGTCTTTAATGGAGCAAAAGAAAGCACTTGAGTCCCTTAAAGGTACCGGTACGGGCTCGCTTGAGCTAAAGGGAAGAAAGAAGATAACACCCTTCGGCATCAAGGGGAGCCATGAAGGGGGTCTTGGGCTGAAAGGAATTTCACAGGAAGACGCGAGCTTACGTTCCATATCCACCGAGTGGAAACAGCATCACTGCGGAAGATGGATAACGGGCTATACCTTCCCTGCCGCAAAAAAGGGTGACGTCGGGGAGGTACAATTCCTCGGTTCCCAGGCAATGAAGGCATTCAAGGGCGGCCCGGTGGAGCTTCAGTGTCCCGAGATACAGCCACCCCCTGAGGTCTACGGAGAAGTAATGTTAGGCCCCGACTCTCCGGTTGAGAAGTTCTTTATGAAAATTCTACGTTTGACCGAAAAAGAAGCGGTTCGCATGAAGGAAGCCGAAAAAGAGATATGGCAAGTTAGAGCAAAAAAACAGAAGACACATAAAGAAGTGGCAGAGAAGCAAGAGAGTGTTGACACGCTCAAGGATGAGATAAAAAAACTCAAAAAAACTACCCCTCACCTTGCACTCAAGAGTATAGAGGAGAGAGAAGTCAAGATGCCTGTGCTTGATAAGAAAGATACAAAGGCTGAAGAAGAGCTTGAGAAAAAGAAACGCGCCCTTGCTAAAGCCATTGCAGCACTTAAGAAGGCAAAAAAGGTTAAGGCCGATTTGGACATGACCATAGCTAAGGCCGAACAGGTGAAATCAAAATCCCAGAAGAAACTCAAAGATTATGAAAATAGGTTTAACGAAGTAAAGAAAGAGCCGAACAAGGCAACGGAGTTTTTAAGTATGATGTAAAGTTTTTTACTGTTTTTAGACAGGATTAACAAGATGATAAGGATAAAAATCTTGTCTATCCTGTCCATCCTGTCAACAATTCTTAAGGAGGCGATGTTATGAAAAAACGTTTATTGATATTGATAAGTCTAACGGTCTTATTGTTGCTCGGTCTCGGCAATACGCCGTCTTATGCCGATGAAGCAGCCCTGGGTCGCCAAGCTGAGGAAGCGGGCAATTTACGGCAGGCGCTTAAACATTACGTTAACGCCCTGCAATCAACCTCAGAAGGAAGCTCCATAGAAAGACGGCTGAGAGAAAAAATCATTAAGCTCGTACAAAAAATCCAGCCACCACCTGCCGTGCCGGAGGAGGCGAAACGAAGAATGGCGCGTGGCAGGGCAGCGGTTAAGGCTGCTAAAGATGAGCAGGGATTCCTTAGAGCCGCCAACGAATTCAAGAAAGCAGTGCGGGCAGCACCGTGGCTTGCGTATGGCTATTACAACCTAGGCGTCGTCCAGGACAAAGCAGGCAGATATGATGATGCAATCCAGAGTTTCAATTTCTATCTCCTGGCTGCGCCCAATGCCAGTGACAGCAACCAAATAGAAACAAAGATATACGAGCTTGAGTACGCTATTGATCTCAGAAAAAGACAAATGGAGTATTGGGTTGGAACGTGGGCTGCCGTGGATCCGGTGGAGTTTACAGGTCGCTGTGATGGCGGGCCTCCTAGTAAGCATAAATATCAAGGTTCTGCTTTTGAGATAACCGTGCCTTTATATGGAGGAAATGTAGCAGTCCGATTTAAACCGTTTAAAGAATACAAGAACAAGAGCTATCATCTTCTGGAGGGTGAAATGACCGGAATGAAGCTCACCGCGTCCGTACGGAGAAGCTTTTCATGGGTAACTGGCGGGAAGTGGGAAATCAGTAATACAGTGAGTGGCCAGCTTGAATTATTGCGAGAAGGGGACCGCTGCACAGCAGATTATTCTTTTACAAATACTCTCTATGATGGTGAATGTGTCCAAACTTATATTTATTATGGTGAAATCCGCAAGCGAGAAAAATAACCGAAAAAAAGGATTAGCAGAGTGTGCAAAGCAATGTCCGCTTTTGGCCGGAAACAGATATTCGTAGGCGCTCATTTCTTGAAATACAGATCAAGTTCGCAAAACTTGTTGAGTCGCTCCTTTAATCCAGGCCTGATGCATGAATGGCTCCCCATGGGTGTGGGGCCTTCGCGGAGACGAAATAACGAGCGCTTTATAAGTCTAAAGCAACATTTGCTCCGGAAGTTGTTTAGAATATTACTGATTTTCAGTAACTTCTTAAAAAGAATGCTCACTTAGGCGTACCTGTCCCTTGTATTTTCCAAAACAAAAACACTAATGGGTTTGAAGCTCTATATTAATCGAAGCTGAAAAGGGGCGGAAATCAGCTCTTTTACCTTTTGAGGCTCAGTAAACCATGGAGCGCCTATAGTGCCCTTTATAAAATTGGTAAAACCGCGAATCCCCATATTTTTTATAACGCTCCTCAGACATTCGGCGTATTGCGCCAACACATTGAGCGCATGCCCCAGGCGCATAAGGTAATAAAAAAAAGGGGACCGGCGAATAGTGATACATTAATATACTCGAAGAGGGTAACGATAAATGTGTATATGGACGTGAGGACTTAACGAAGTACCTAAATAAATACAAAAAAAGGCTGGGATGAATTAATCATGTTCGCATGGTTTTGAAATAGGAGGAGAAAATGAAGAAGAGAATCAATTGGTTTAAATTCGTGGTTGCAGTGATTTTTATAACCTCACTTTCCGGTCCTGTCTATGCCGATCCAATTCATGACGCGGCAAAAGCAGGTGGTTTGAGTGAGGTGAAGAGGCTATTGTCCGAGTGGGAAAGCGTAAATGTAAAGGACGAAAACGGCGATACCCCGCTATACACGGCGGCAAATGCAGGGAAAATCAAATTGGCACGACTTCTGATATCCAAAGGAGCGGATGTTAACGCCAAAAATAACGATGGCTATACCCCGCTGCACTATGCTGCAAAAGCTGGAAAAACGGAAATGGTTTCATTGTTTATCGATCACGGTGCCGACATTAATGCAATAACGAAGGTAACCAATGAAACGCCACTATTCTTAGCAGCGCATAATGTCCATATTGAAGCTGCAAAGGTTCTTGTTTCCAGGGGTGCTAATGTGGGCAAGTCAGATATCGTCATAGCGGAACAGAAGGGTCATACTGAGTTGGGCAATTTTTTAAACGAAGTACAGTCCAGGATAAAAGAACTGGAACAGGTGAGAAAGGAGCTTGCGGGCGTCCCCACATCCGAAAGAAAGAGGGCCATTTGGCAGGCCCAACAGCTCTCACCTCCTCCAGTTATTCCTGAAGAGGCCAGGCGTCTTATGGCCGAGGGTATTGCCGCTATGAAATTAGCTGGGGATATTCCAGGCTATAAGGAAGCCAAGGAGAAATTCGAAAAATCTGCCAACCTCGCTCCTTGGTGGGCGGATGCCTATTTCAATCTTGCTTTAGTTCAGGAAAAGCTTCGCAAATTCGATGACGCGAAAAGAAGTTTGGAACTTTACTTACTTGCCTCACCGAGTGCATCAGATGTTGCGGCGGTCAAGGAAAAGATCTATGAGCTTGAATATTTGGAGGATCGTAGTAAGAAGGCGAAAGAACTGATAGCTCGCGCGGCCGATCGATACGCAGCGGGGGACAGTGAGGGATCAATTATTTTGAACGAAGAAGCCATTCGTCTTGATCCGGATTTGGCATACGCGCACGCCAATCTCGGCGTAGCGTATGCTAAGGTTGAACGGTACAAGAACGCTATCACAGAACTAAAAGAAGGGTTGAGATTGGGAGTAAAGGCGGCATATGTTTATGCTGAACTTGGCCGCTCTTATCGAAATTTGGATCAGCGCAAACAGGCGATAAGCATCATGGAAGAAGGGGTTCGCGAGCTTGGTGAGGTTTGGAAGTCCTTTGATGATCAATACGGCTTCTTGCGCCAGAAACTCGGACGTTACTACGAAGAATCAGGCCAATATGAGAAGGCACTCACCAACTTTGAAGCGACCTTGGAGTACGGAAAAAAAGATGTGGATGAAAAATGGGTGCGCGAAATGATCAATAAACTAAAGCGCCGCTTAGGGCGATAAACTGATAAGTTGGGAAAAAGGAGAAAATCATGGCATCGATAATTGGCTACTTTAATTTGAACAACCATATACCAAGGCCTGCGGTAGGTTTAAGTCCTCATGCGCTTGCACCAATGCTTGCTTCCGCAGGGAAGAAACCACCGGCAACAAAGATTGCTGCAGCAGAACTTAAAGAATCATCGCCTTCCCAGTCCATATCTGCATTAAAACCTCCTTTATTCTCACCTCACAAGCAAAAAAAAGGATACAATGCCGCCGGTGAAAGTAAAAGTAAGCCTGCAAAAACCGCAAACGAATTTCCCGATATTTCCCTTTGGGAACAGGCTGTGTTGTATCTTGCTACTGTTGCCGGAGTCCTCCTGAGTTCTGCAGCAACACGGTTATCATCAGAGACAGTATCCCCCAATATAACAACGACCACAATCATATTTTCTCTGATTATTGCTTTTGCTTTGATTCCGTCTGCTTTTGGAAACTTAAAACTTTACCAAAACCCACCAATTTTTTTCCGGATTGGCCTTTTTGTCCAGCATGGTGTTTTCTGGCAGGTAATTTTCGGGGCAATCGGAAAAGTCATCTGAGGCTATATGCAAGGTTTAAGCATTACCGACTATTGAGGAAGGTCGATTGTATTCAAGGAGAAAAGCACCATGAAAAACTATTCACCAACAATTGCATTTATTGCTCTATTTAGCTTTGGCATTACCGAGCTTGTCTATGCAGACTCCATGGCGGCAAAACGGCACATGGCGCGTGGTGCTGCGGCAATGGAGATCGCTAAGTCCCCAGCTGATTATCTGGATGCTGAGAAAGAATTCAGCGAAGCGGTGAAACTAGCGCCAGCCTGGGCTGA
>JAJDAS010000460.1 GCA_029261755.1 Nitrospinia bacterium | reverse complement strand
TAGCCCACGAAATACACGAAAGGACACGAAAAAAAGAACTTCTTTCGTGATTTTTTGTGTATTTCGTGGGCTAGGTTTTGGGTTTTAGTTGTTTTTTTAATTTCAAATATCTTTGGTTAACTTTTTTGGGCAAAAATACTTTGGAAAAGGGGTGAAAATATGAAAAAAAGTTTTTTTACTTTATTGTTTGCGGCATTTGTTTCATTTGCCATTTCGCAAGGCACGGTATCTCCCGCCTATGCAGGTGAGAAAGTGAGTTGTGAGGAGTTGGAGAAGATGGCTGCGGAACTTGACAGTTTGGCTGAAGCGCTGGTAGATACTGCTATCGGAGTAGATTCGCCTTTGGACAAAGCCTTAAACGAATTGCTTGATGCCATCTTCGATTTCGCAAACACCGAGAAAGATGCAGCCCTTGACGATGCCACAAAAAATATGGACAAAGCGTGGCATGATATGGACAAACCTTCTTTTGAAGCTGCTTTGGACCAAGTCATTCATGAAATTGACGGCATCGCAGCCCAGGATTGTCAATAGTGAAAAAAGGGCTGAACTGCTTTCGGCTAAAAAGCAGAGTCAACCTGCAAGCCCTTTTACACAGCCGAATTTTGCTTAGGCATCAAGTAAATAGCTTGTACCTTAAACCTGTGGGCGGTTTTACCTTGCTTCCCTTTTTTAAGGGGGGCAAGGGGACTGTTCCGGGGAGCGGCTTACTCCCCCCATAAAAGCTAAATTAATTGCAAATTGAAAACTGCTGATAGTACCGGAAGAACTTTCGGATAGCTTGTTTGGTTTTCCAAATCTTCAATTATCAATCATCAATTACCAATCAATGCACCCCATGCATCCACTTCCTCAGTAACGGAACCAACAACCACAAAACCAGCCCCGCCCCCACAGCCACCAAGCCGATTTGCCCAAAGACATGGGAATAGTTGCCCAGGCTTTCCGCCGCAGAAACGGAAGCGCCGGTTTCCATATTTTGGGGAAGAGAGGTGAGCTTGGCGATGATCCCGGCAATATGATGCGCAAAGGCGGATGACAAAAACCAGGTTCCCATTACAAACCCCACGATTTGGCCGGGCGCGAGCTTGGTGACCATGGAAAGTCCCACGGGCGAGAGACAAAGTTCTCCCGTGGTATGCAAAAAATATCCGGCTAATAAAAAAAACATGGGAACAATCCCATCTTCTCCGGCAAAGGTAGCGCCCAATACAAAAACCCAGAATCCCAGGCCAAGCTGAACCATCCCCAAAACGAATTTCATGGGGGTGGAGGGTTCCCTCCTCACCCTACTCAAGGAGATCCATAACCAGGAAAATAAGGGGGCCAGAAAGATGATGAAGGCGGGATTTACGCTTTGAAAAAGAGAGGCCGGGATTTCCCACCCTAATAGGTTCCTATCCACGTTCCTGTCAGTGAAAAGAGTCAGAGAACTGCCCGCCTGCTCGAAAAAGGACCAGAACAACATGGAGAAAAAAGTAAGGATCAGGATCACGAAGACCCTTTCTCGCTCCACTTGCCCGCTTTGAAGCGCGTTCCAAAAGAGAGAACCCAACATCACCAAACCTGTGAACCCCAAAATGTAAGACATCATCTGGTTTTGATTCACCAGCATGGCAAACAGGGGAACAGTCAAAAAGGAGAGAAGGATGATCAAGCGGTGGCAATTGAATCCGAAACCGATACTTTTCTTCAGCTTTTCATCATCGGGTGGCAGGCCTTTTTCCCCAAGCCTTTTTTCTCCCAGCCTAAAAACCAGGAGTCCCGCCAGCATCCCGATCCCCGCCAGCCCGAACCCATAATGCCAGCCATACAGTTCACCGATGGTTCCGCAGGCCAGAGGCGCCAGGAGAGCGCCCATATTGATGCCCATGTAAAAGATGGTAAAACCGCCATCCCGCCTGGGATCGTCTTCTTCGTATAGTTTCCCTAAAAGGCTGGAGATATTGGGCTTGAAAAAACCATTGCCGATGATGAGAAGGGCCAGGGCAATGTAAAAGGTGGTTTCGGTATTGAAGGCCATGGTGAAGTGTCCCATAGCCATGATGATGGCCCCCAGTTGGATGGCCTTTCGGTGACCCAGGAGCTTATCCGCGATGAGGCCTCCCAGCACAGGAGCAGTATAGACTAACGCCCCGTATGCCCCGTAAACTCCGTAGGCCTTTTCATCGGCGTAGATCAGCTCTTTCACCATGTACAAGGTAAGAAGAGCCCTCATCCCGTAGAAACTGAAACGCTCCCATAGCTCGGCGAAGAAAAGGATGTACAGTCCACGTGGATGATTTTGTTTTGCTGGTAGAGACATGGAATAACGGAGGGAACTCTATTTTTAAGAGCGTTTTGTCTTATGGAAAGTCTTTCTAATTATTCAACTTTTAAAGTCACAACGGAAACGGAGTTTCCGGGGGCAAGCTTGGAAGGGTTCAGGTCAGAGACCTGAACCAACCCTCTGTTCTAACCTGAGCAGCCGTTTTTAACCCCTTTTTCCTTTCTTAGCTTCAGCCTTAGCCTCAACCTAAGTAGTTACCTTAATTATCATGCTTTGCAATAGAGGATAGTTTCCCCGTGTTGCTTGGAGGTGAACTCTTCATTCAGGCCATATAAGCTTTCCGTGGATCCAAGGAAGAGAAAGCATCCGTCATTAAGGGATTGATAAAAGCGCTTCAGAATATCCCGTTTTTTATCCTCATCAAAATAGATCAACACATTTCTGCAAAAAATAATATCAATGCCACCAAGGAAGCTGAAACTGTCCATCAGGTTCAGTCGTTTAAAATCGATCATCTGTTTGAGATCGTCATTGACATACCAACGTCCTTCCTCCTCCCTGAAATACCTTTGACGGTAAGAATCGGGGAGCCCCCTTTTAACCTCCATGTTTGAAAACTCACCACGAAGAGCTTGAGCCAAAACCGCTGAGGAGATATCGGTTGCGACAATATTAAAATCTTCTGCGGCAACCTTCTTCCACTTGTTGCTTTTCACATATTCGTCGATCAACATGGCTAAGGTATAGGGCTCCTGCCCGGTGGATGAAGCGGCGCACCAAATGCGCACCTTGCTGCCCCGGCGTTTGCGCACATGCACAAACTCACTGAGCTTGGGCATGATGAACTCTTTGAAGGTTTTGAAGGGGTGGCTGTCTCTGAAAAAGCTGGTTTCATTGGTGGTGATGGCTTCAATCACATCTTCTATCAGGTGCCTGTTTTCACCATAGCTCATCTTCCCATGGAGTTGAGCAAAGGAAGTGTAGCCGTGGGTTTTCGCCACCGGCTCCAATCGGGACTTAATCAGGTACTGTTTATCCATGGTCACCAGAATACCGCAGATTTTGTGGATGCTTAGTCGCAATGCCTCAAACTCTTGTTGGGATAATTCCATAGTTAAAGTCCATTCTTAATGGGTTAAGTATCTATATTTTTTCCAGGGTTTTGCCCGGAAAGAGTAAAGGTAAAGATTGAACATCGAACATCCAACTACACTTTCAATAGCGCACGTTTGACTCGATCCGCAATCCTATCCAGCGGGGTAATTTCATCCGCTAATCCCGCTTCCACGGCGCTGCCCGGCATTCCCCAGACAACGCAGCTAGCCTCATCCTGAACAATGGAATAAGCGCCCGAGCGCTTGAGCGTGGCCAACCCCCTGGTACCGTCGTCCCCCATTCCCGTGAGAATGATGGAAACCACATTGCCGCCGAAAGCCATGGCTCCCGACCGAAACAATACATCCACGGAAGGGCGGCATCCGTTCTCCGGTTCATTATCATTAAGCGCAGCCATCAGTTCTCCCGTTGCAGATTTTCTCAGGAGCATATGTTTGCCACCCGGTGCGATATAAACAAAGTCGTTTTTAATTAATTCATTGCCACCTGCCTCAATCACCGTGTGTGAGCAATGCTTGTTCAAGCTTTCCGCAAGCGACTTTGTGAAAACGGGCGGCATATGTTGGACAATGAAAATCGGTAGATTGGTAACTTGGCATAGTTTGGGCATAAGGATCTTCAGGGCATTGGGTCCTCCCGTGGAGACGCCGATCAAAATGGCCCTGGTGGATTTTGCGGTAGTTGGAACGGAAGGAATGGAGGTAGGTTTTGGGGGTATTGGTTTGGCAGCCGGTTTTTTACCCTCAACTTTCCATTTAGTCCGCTGGGAGTCGATGTATCGGATCTTCGGCAACAAATGAAGCTTCAAGGACTGAATGCTTTCTTGCTCATTTTTGCCGGCGGGTTTTTTAACAAAATCAAAAGCGCCTCTTTGCAATGCCTGGATGGTGATGTCGGCGCCTTTTTGGGTATAAGCGCTCAGCATAATGATGGAGAGCTTGCAATCGATGATGGGGAACTTTGGAGCAAGAGATGTCTTGATCTTTTGGATCTCGTCCAGGGTTTCCAAGCCATCCATTTC
>JAJDAS010000459.1 GCA_029261755.1 Nitrospinia bacterium | reverse complement strand
AATTTCATCCATTGGAAGAGAGTAGTTAGTTTTTGCTCACGAAAACCTCCCCTTTGCAAAGGAAGTTTAAAAGGAACACAGAGCAGCCGGTTGAGATTCAACACCAGGAATTTCTTCCCTTTGCACAAATAATCAGGCTTTGGCTCTAAAATATTGTGGGCAATAGCGGATTCAATGGCTTGGCAAAGTGTAAGGGAAGTTTCTTCCCCTTTTTCAGCCTGTTTTTTTAAAATTCCAAAGTCCTCCATGGTTAGTGCGGTTCCTGTAACGCCAGGAGCGTAAGGGGCGTTTGGGCGGTATGTTTCATCATTAGCCATCTTCCCAATGGCTTCAACTAGTTGGAATACGGCTTTCCCATGGGGAAGCATAATGGGTAGTTCTTTTAAAAAATTTCTGGCAAACTTTTTAATAATTTTATGCTGTCTAACCTGGGAAATAAATGAATCTTCATAGCGGTCAAGGCGTATGGCCATTCTTATTTCTCCAAATAATGCCCCGGCAAGCCTAAGAAACTGATTGATATTATGAGAAGAAAGAGTAATTAAACGGGGAGCGCCAAAATAATAAGGCAAATCATATTCCTCTGCCAGAAAAAGTTTTACTGCTTCTTCAACGGATTTGTTTTTTATGTGTTTCCTGAGAGCTTCAACGGATATTTCCTGGAAAGAAAAGCTTTTTTGGACTTTTCCCAACTCTCGTTGAACCAGGTTTTCAAGCATTCGCAAATACAAACACAACTCCAAGGGGTTTTTATATTGCTCTTCAATTTCATCAATTATTCCTTGAAACCTGGTTAACTCCGAACCGGCAATTTTATGTATTTTTTCTTTTATTTTTTGCACTATTTTTTCATCAAATGTCTTTTTGTATATTTCTTCGCTATCATCGGATATAAAATTTTCAAAGACAACGGAAATTCTACCTATTTGGGAAGCAGACTGAACTCGTAATCTAGCTACGTCCAACGCCCGTTTTCTAAAGTCAGCATTATTTTTTTCCAAATCGATAACTTGGTAATCACGTCCTTTTTCTGTGCCTTGCCCAAGGCTTTCCGTTAAGAAGTATTCCATACCACAAGCTTGTTTACGAAGGGAAACCCAAAACGGGATTTGAGCCTGACGGGATATTAACAATTTAAATAAAAAAGTACGCTGAGCCTCTGACAATTCATGAGCGTCATCCAGCATAATCAAAGGCCGAAAAGAAATGAGCTTGCCGTCTATTATAAAATTAAGGTTTGAAAGCGCTTCTATTGACCAGATAGCGTTATGAGAATACTTCCCGGAATCTCCCTCCCAGAAAGGATCATCCGTCATTTCACAAAGGTCAGCCTCTAAATTTGCCATTCTTTCATAAAATTCTTTTCCGCTTTGACTTCCCCACTTTTCCCAGGATTTTAAGACGCCATTTTTTGCCTTCTCATTCAGCGCTAATGTAATTCTGTCCAAATCCTTGGCCACGGAAAGTCCCTTCAATTCGCAAATTCCGTTGATAGCGCTTAAAAAAATACGAACATTTAGCAGGGCGCAAAAAAGCCCTATTTGCCTGGAGGTTTCATCCTGATTATGAAATTGGTATTCATCTGACATCCTTAGCCAAATGCCAAGGGCATATGGTTCGTGATTTTTAAATGCGCCTAATTCCTCCATTTTTTCCGCAAGCTTAGCCTCGCTTCCCTTTCGATTAATAGTATCCTGGATATAGCGCATGGCACCGGGAGTGAAGATTCTCATAAGGCTGCTTTTTCCCCCTCCCGGGGCGCTAACCAAGAAAAGAGGAATATCCCACAATCCTTGAACTTTTTCTTTTATTAACCTTAAAGCTGTAATGCCAAAAAGCGTCACGAAGTATCTATCCTCCACCATGCTTCCGCTTCTGGCATCCGCAGCTCGGTACAAAAAAGGGTTGTCTATCATCTTTCCTCCAAATGCCTTGAAATACGTGGGAATAGTGCCTGTAAACCAGAGCAAGATTCAGTTTTATCCGTTTGAGCCCACAAAAGATAGACCGAATTGTTTGGGCAGTTATGCTCTAATATTAAAGGAAGCGAACATCCGGCGTAACCGTGTTTGACATCTTTACCGCCAGATTTTGTGTGTTCATCCTCAATTCGGTCATCGTAATATTCTTCTAAAAGGCGATCAAAACCCAAATCATCCTTATTCTCAGGCTGAGGAACTTTTAAGTTTTCGTCCAATATCTGTAAAGGCTCTAAAATCTCGCAAGTATGCAACTTAGGCTGTTCCAGGCTTTTTATAAAATCGGATTTAGTCTGTAGCAAATGCGTTATTGCTTTTTGAGTTGCCAGGCTGGTAACCACAAATACATTGGGACCTTGCTCATTACAATACTGGCCTAAAGGCCCAGGTTCAGTTTCACTTCCTAAAGAATCTTTTAAAAACCTTTTCAGTTTTCCTTTAAATGTTTTCTTTTTTTCATCAAACTTTAAAATGGAATTGCCGCTCCCTGTGAAATCGTCGATGAGAAAGATATTTTCAAAAACCGGTTGGGAATTAAAATTATTTTTTTCAATCCAATCCTTTAACTCCTTGTGCATGCTTTCCCATTTTTCTGCTGATAACTCATAAGAGACACTGAGTTGCTCATTGTTGAGTAAATGCTTTCGACGAAATGAATCCATCCTGGCGCTATCGCTTAAAGCTAAAAACAGTGTTTTGCGCAGTAAAATTTTATAAGTTTCCGACGTGCGAATCCTTTTTATCTTATATGGAGAAATGCCGTCTTTCCCTGTTACTTGACCTCGTAAAATTGGAAAAATTCTTTGAGGGAACAGGAGATCCAGCAAATGATCCAACTGGGTTCCTGATATGTACAACATGCGATTGACTACAAAGTTGTAGGCCGCCTCTCGCTCATCTAGTTTATTGAATTGACGCAACCATAAAACCAAGCTCTCCAAAAAACGAAGACCTGGCTCAAAGTTGCGATATTGGTCGTACTTTATAGAAGCGAGAAACTTTAACCTTTCAATTTCTTCTTTTGCTTTGGCGGTATCCCAATTTAATTCATGGCTCAACAGTTTTTCAGCCAAAGTATCTTTCATTTTCCTTTCCTTTTTTCAAGATAAACGGCATCTAACCTGATTTTACCGTTTTCACCGCTTAATGCATTAAGAATGCACATAGTGGCTTTCGCGCCTGTTACACCTGGAGGAGATAAGTTCCAGCATGTATCCATAGAAGAGGATACTTTGTTTACGCTAAGACTGTAAGGTAATGTGAGCATTTCAAAATCATTTCCTCCAAACTGCCCTTGATCTCCTATTACTAAAATATCCTCATTGGGATGTTTTAAAATCTCGCGAATTTTTTCAATCACATGTACTTTTGAAACTTCCGGTGAAAGAATATCAATGGAATGATCTGACTGCACAAATTTAATTTTTTCAAATTTATAAAGTATTTCGTAAAGCCTTTCCAAAGCAGTTTGTTTCGTGAAACCGGCTTTGGGCATAATCGATATCTGCTTGGCTTTTTCTTCTATATCTGCCTGCTTTACCAAGAGGCAATCATTTGTTAGAACTTTATGAATATCTTTAATTATTTCTGAAGTCTCTCCACCTTTTTTGGGGAGGTCACAATTTAATTTTACTATTATTGAGCCGTTATAATTCCCTATTAAAACTTTATCCCAATATTTTTCCTCAATTACATTGCGCAGAGACTCCTGAGCGGTATGCCCACGACCCGTTGCAATGCCAATTACGATTTCCTTCGATAACAAATTATTTAGGGCCAAAGCAATTTCAGCGTTAGGTTGAGTATATCTCTCGGGAGGGTCGCATAAAGTACCATCATAATCGAAAACAATTCCAGAAAAGTGACTTTGCCTAAGAAGCGATAAGAATTTTTCAAGGCTTTCCTCAAAAAGATTGGGAGATTGCTTAGTAACTTTTGCTTTTCTTTCCAACCAAACATCCCTATTTTTTAATTTTCCAGTAGAAAATCGAGATAGCGGGCTAATGTGGTAAATTTTTCGACCGAAATCAGGAACTTTTGGTCTTCCAGGATCAATGTTAGCCCGTTTTCCTACCTCGTGAACCAGAAGAAATACCTGCATTAAAAGATCAATGGCGGCTATAGGTCCATTGTGGGAGGAGCGGAGGAAGGCCCTGGGAAATTGTTTCGGCAATACATTAGCTATTTTTTGAGCTAACGAATCAATGTGTGGCGTTACCAAAGATAATAGAGCCGATTCTTCTCCATTTTTATCAAACCAGTTGTGTCTTCCATGTCCAAAATTTCTTAAGTCTGAGATAAGGACTTTTCCCAAAGCGGCTTCTGTAAACTTAGATTCCAAATCAACAACGCCCGGCCATGCCCACTCTCCGCCAAGAGCCAAAATTGTTTTTCGGTTTAAAAAATTATCCCACTCGGAAGATTCGAAGTCGATCTTAGGGCTTGTAAGCTCCTGGACTGAAACTTCTGAAAAATTAAACGCCTCATATGCTTTTGCAATCAAAATACAGGACGATATCAATGAATTTACAGCCAAAAAACCATCTTTACCTGAAGGATTTGGATACTCATAAATGAGAGCATTAGGATAGTTTTTAGCTTTCTGTCCAATTTTACTCCCTACTTTTGCGCATACAAGGGAGATTGCCGCAAATTCGCGGTTTACAACCTCTTTAAATATAGAAAGCACATCTTTATTACCGCCGCCAGCAGTTAAGATCAAAACAGCGTGAAGGGATGGGTCGGCTTGGGAAAAGGTTAACTCAAAAGGCGTAATGGCTCGCGCCATTTTTCCGGTTATTTCTTCATGAATTCGCGCTACAAAATGAGCACCGCTCAATGACCCACCTGAACCAACTACAAAAAGCGGAAAAGGCCTTATTGTTGCTACTATTTTTTCTAAAGCAGGGTTTATCGGCTCAGAAAATGCCCAGTCCAGGGTACTTGGCAGACTTTTAAGTTCTTTTTCAAAAGGTTTACCCAAGCTTTATCTTACTCCATGTAAATTTTTTAATATCATGCATTTCGCAAATGAGTCTTTTCTGCTACTATGAAGGTGTAAATGCAATCGTTACATTACTCGTTTGATAGGAATTTGCTTTTGGTCTTTATAGATGAAAGGAAGGTTTTAGTGTTTGTAGGACCTTCGAATGCCCTACAAACACCGAAAAGGCAAAAAACAAGGTGAGTAAAAAGAAAAGGTATTAATGAAAACTCTGACTAAAACAACACTCACAGCAAATTAACTATCCAGTTTCCTGGTCAGGAAATAAGATATGACTTTTTACAAAAATTTCTACCTTCTTCGATGTTCGATGGATGTGTTCGGTGTTCGATGCTAAAAACGGGTTTTATCCGGCACCTGTGAAATTTCAAACTTAAGCAAACAATTACAAATAATCCGCAGTTTTAAGAGCCTACCCCCTCAACTGCCCGTTATCTTCTTCCGTTCCCTGCTCCACCGCAACGTATTCCATTTCTTCACCATCCGATTCACCATCTTGTTCCTGGTTCTTTGGTGCATCCAAATCCAATGTTCCGAAGCCGGTGTTATCTGGTTTTTCTTCAGCAGTAAGCTCTTCACTTGGCGGATCTTCGGACGGCAGGTTTTCCAGCCCATTCGTTTCATCATCCTCGTCCGTGTTCTTTGGCTCATCCAAATCCAAATTCTCGAAGCTGGTGTTTTCGGATTTTTTTGCGGCAGCCAACTCTTCTCTTTGCAGCTCTTTGGCCGGATGGTTTTCCAGGGTGGCGGAAACGATTTTCGACACGCCTTTTTCTTCCATGGTTACTCCGTAAAGCGTTTCGGCGAAGGTCATGGTGGTTTGGTTATGGGTGACGATGATGAACTGTGTCTTATCACTAAGTTCTCGGAGCATTTCCTTGAACCTGTTAATGTTGGCTTCGTCCAGTGGGGCGTCCACTTCGTCCAGTAGACAAAAAGGACTTGGTTTTACCATGAAGACGGAAAACAGGACCGAAAGGGCCGTCATGGCCTTTTCTCCGGCGGAAAGGCTGATAATATTTTGCAGCTTTTTGCCTGGAGGCTGTACGATGATGTCAATTCCGGTTTCCAGGATATTGTCGGGTTCGGTGAGAATCATCTCGGCTCGGCCACCGGCAAAAAGCCTCCTGAAGTTGTTCTTAAAATTTTCACTGACCTTCTCGAAGGTTTCCCTAAACCTTTGGCAGGTGGTTTTATTGATTTTTTCGATTGCCTTGTTCAGGTCGGCAATGGAAGTGATCAGATCGTTGTACTGTCCTTCCATGAACTCGAACCTCTCCTTAATCACGTTGTACTCTTCCAGCGCTCCCAGGTTTACGTCATTAAACCTGGAAAGCTGCTCCTTCAATCGGGTGGCCTTTTCCATGCATTCTTCCCGGTCTATGGCTTCGTCGTACTCATTGGCCAGCTGTTCCGGCTCCACATCAAAATCGTCTTGCGCTCTTTGAATAACGGTATCGATACGAAGCTGCAGCTCCTTTTTATTAAGCTCTATTTCCTGGGCTTGGCTTCTCAGAAGTTCCAATTCCCGGAAAGCTTCCTTGGCATTTTCCTCCAGGATGTTGGAGCGGGCTACTATTTCCTGAAAACCTTCTTCTTTTTCGATGGCTTTGGTCCTGATTTCGTCGTGCAGATGGGAAAGTTCCAGGATTTTTTCTTTCAACTTCTCAATGGTTTCTTCCATATTGAGTTTTTTCTCTTCGGCCTCCTGGTGGCTTTGCTTTCTCTTTTCGATTCTTTCCTCAATATTTCTGATATTGGCCCGCAATCTTTCCATATCCATGGAGAGATTTTCTTTTCTGCCCCTCAAGGAGACGAGCTGAATGTTATATTCATTTACTTCTTCCTTCATTTGGTCCAATTCATCACGCAGCCTGGCCACCTTTTCCTTTGCGTTGGCGACCTCTTCGGCCAACTCCTCTTTTTGGGCTTCCAGGGCTTTTATTTCCAATTCAGCTTGGTCCATTTCCTCTTTTGATCTTTCTCTTTCCTCCAAGATGTTTTTGATCTCCAGTTGGAAGCCCTCGTGCCTTTTACGGTCCCGCTCCATCAGTTCACGCAATTGGTGCAAATCTTTTTCATCATGTATGGCTTGTCGATCCGTAGCGAGAATTTCTTCATCAATGTCGGATTTTTCCTGTTCTAAGGTGAGGATACAATCGAGTTTTTCTTTAAGCCGCTCTTCTTGGTCCCGCATCTCTTCGCTAAGGGCGGAAAGCTGGGAAGTCAACTCGTTGATAATCCGTTTTTTGCGCAGCAGGCTGGAGTCGTTCTTAGCAGGGGAGCCACCGATGATGACACCATGAGGGTCGATAATATCACCCCCCATAGTTACAATGGTGCAATTGGTGTCATTCTTGCCCCAAAGCTCGAGGGCCTTTTCCGTATTTTCAACAATGAGTACGTCTCCCAGGAGATAGTCCATGATATCCTGGTATTTGAAATCCGTTTTCACAAGATCGGCAGCCCTCCAGACGTTCGCTTCGCCGGTATCGGGGAAAATAATTGGTTTTTCTACTTTCCTGGGAGTGAGCGGAATGAAGGTGCTTCTGCCTGCATCTTCCGACTTTAAAAGATCAAGGGCATTCTGGCCTGCCTGGAGGTTTTCCACGATAAGGCCCTGCAGCCGGTTTCCCAGGATCGTTTCGATGGCTATCTCGTATTCCGGCGCTGTTTCAAGGATATCCGCCAAGGCGCAAAGGACTCCCTGCGGCTCTCCGGTAGATTCATGTTTTTTGAGAAGATTGCGCGATCCCTCCTGAAAGCCTTCAAAGTTTTTTTGAAAGTCTTCCAAAGAGGAAAGTTTTCCATTCAGTTTTGATTTTGTTTCCTTGGCTTGTTCCAGTTCATCTTTGATCTCTTTTAGGCCCCGTCGGTTTCCTTCCAATTGGTCCAGGATTTCCTGTTGTTTTTCTTTTTGAATGGAAAGCTTACCGGCCACCAATTCAAATTGCTCTTTCGCTTCAATCTCTTTTTGTTGAATGTTTTCTAAGTGTTCGGAAAGTTCTTGCTCTTCTGTGTTGATTTTTTCTTCACGCTGTGTGAGGACCTCAAGCTTTGTACGAATGGAAATTGTTTTATGCCCATCTTCCGAGATCTTTTTATCCAGTTCTTGCAGGCCTGATTCGAAACCCTCCATCCGTGGTTTTGCCTCATCGAGATTATTTTTTATCTCTTCCAGTGCCCCATTTTTCTCTTCAAATGTTGCTTCCAAAGAAGAGACATCATCCGTTGCCTGGCCCAATTCTTCCTGCCGGGCGCTTAGATTTTGAGAAGTTTCTTGTAACTCTTCTTCCATCTGAGAAACTTCTTCGGCCATGCGCGTTCGATCATTGACCACTTCTTCAATCTGTTCTTTCATCAGCTCAATTCTATCTTCCTCGCGGTTCATGGCGCTTTCTTTTTCCAGGCCATCCTGGTTTAACTGGTTAATCTCTTTTTCCTTGAAGCTAATGTCTATTCTTAAGGTTTCGAGATTATTGCTCACGGTGGTATGTTCGGCCTCTTTTTTATTCTTTTCCTCTATAACTTTGTTATGCTCGATGGAAATTTCATCAAAGTCTTTCAGGTTGGTCTTGTAATCTATGGCGTAGATGTTCAGGCTTGCCTCCTGGAGGTCCGATTTCTTGGTCCTGTATGCCTCGGCTTTGGAAGCTTGGCGCTTTAAGGAGCCGAGCTGTCTCTTAAGTTCGGTGAGGGTGTCGTTTACCCTGACAAGATTGTCCTGGGCCGAACTCATTTTACGCAAGGCTTCGGTTCTCCGGTGTTTGTACTTCATGATCCCGGCAGCCTCTTCAATGATATACCTGCGATCCACGGGTTTGGAGTTGATGATCTGCATGACCTGGCCCTGCTCAATGATGGAGAAGGCGCGGGCGCTGATTCCGGTATCCAGGAAAAGATCCACAATGTCCCGGAGCCGGCAGGGAGCTTTGTTGATAAAATATTCACTTTCCCCGGAACGGAAGAATCGGCGGGTTACCTTGGCTTCTTCCAAAACGGGAATACTGCTTCCTTGGGCGGGTTTAGGAAGATTGGCGATGGTCATACTCACTTCCGCCATGCCCAGGGTTTTTCTCGAATCGCTACCATTGAAAATTAAGTCCTCCATTTTGGTCCCTCGGAGGGTCTTGGAACTTTGCTCGCCGATAACCCACCGTATGGCGTCGGAAATATTGCTTTTTCCGCAACCGTTGGGACCAACAATGGCCGTAAACCCCCTGGGAAACTCCAACTTCGTGGCATCCACAAAAGATTTAAATCCATGCATTTCTAAGTACTTAAGATACATGTTTTAGGTATCCTTTAAAAAAAGTTAAGCTCAATAAACAAAGTAGAAAGAATTAAAAGAATGTTTTGCGATATCCCGGAACAACCGATTTCTAGCTGCACTTGGAGTAGCCACAGGAATGGCAGTTCAAGCAACCGTTTTCATGGGCAAGATTGCTGGAGCATTCAGGACAAAGGTCCATCTGCGCGGCCCTCTTGACTGGAGAAGCATTGACTTCATTTGTAGTCCCCGTTGAGGGTTTTGGCTTCCCCCGGTCTTTCACGGAGTCCAGGTATTGGGTCATGGCCTTCCCGATGGCATCTGCGCAAGACAATATTTGGCTTCCGTTTTCCCAGGCTGTCTGATGGCAGGAGATGCCCGTGAGTTGCTTTGCTATGGCCTTAGGACTGATATTCGAGCGGAGAGCAAGAGAGACGAGGCGGCCTATGGCCTCGGATTGTGAAGCGGCGCAGCCGCCGGCTTTACCCATCTGTGTGAATATCTCAAAAGGGATTCCTTTTTCACACTCGTTGATGGTGAGATAAAAATTGCCGCAACCGGTAGCAGTCCTGAAGGTCCGGCCGGAAGTAACATTGGGCCGGGGCCGGGGGCTTATTTTCCCAATTTCATCGGTTTCTTTTGTCTTTTTTGTGGCGCCGGTTGAAAGGACTTGGTCTTTTCTGCTCCCGTCGCGATAAATAGTGATCCCTTTGCAATCGGAGTTAAAGGCCATCAAGTAAGCCTTTTCCACATCAGCTTCCGTGGCTTCCTTGGAGAAATTGATGGTTTTCGAGACTGCGTTATCTACATGCTTTTGGAAAGCGCTCTGCATGTTGATATGAATTTCTGGTTTCACAAAGTGGGAAGTCACAAAAATTTTTCGGACGTCTTCCGGGATTTCCGGGAAACCGTTGAGGTCTCCTTTCTTTGCGATGGATTTGATCAGATCCTCCGAATAGAAGTTTTTCTCCAGGGCTGTTTTTTTGAAAATTGGATGAACTTCTATCAACTGGTCTTTATCCATGACATTTCGGACATAAGAAACGGCGAACAAAGGTTCAATCCCGCTGGAACAGTTGGCGATAATGCTGATGGTACCGGTGGGCGCCAAAGTAGTAGTGGTGGCGTTTCTTAGGGGAGGACTATTGGGTTTGTCGTAAATACTCCCCTTAAAATTTGGGAAAGGCATTCTCTCTACCGCTAAATTGGCGGAAGCTTTTTTCGATTCGGAGTCGATGAACTCCATTATTTTCTCACCGATTTTGATCGCTTGATCCGAGTTGTACGGGATATCCATTTGGATCAACATATCGGCGAAGCCCATGACTCCCAAACCAATTTTTCTGTTTGACTTGGTGGTTTCCTCGATTTTTGTGATTGGATATTTATTGCGGTCAATGACATTATCCAGGAAATGCACAGCAGAATGGACGGTACTTCGCAATTTTTGGTAATCGATTTTACCATCTTCCACCATTTTATTAAGATTGATAGAACCCAGGTTGCAGGATTCGTAGCCGAGAAGTGGTTGTTCTCCGCAGGGGTTGGTGCTTTCGATGTCACCCACCAAAGGTGTCGGGTTGTCTTTATTGATTTTGTCCAGAAAAATAATCCCGGGTTCGCCGTTCTTCCAGGCGGAATTGACGATGGTTTTGAAGAGGGTTCTTGCGGAGACGGTTTTTGTGGTTGCCTTGGTGCTGGGGTGAACCAAAGGGAAATCAGAGTTTTTTTCCACAGCTTCCATAAAGGCGTCCGTAATGGCAACAGAAATGTTGAAATTGCCAAATTTGCCATCTTCCCTCTTACACTTTATAAATTCCTCAATGTCGGGATGGTCCACACGCAAGATTCCCATATTAGCACCACGCCTCGTACCACCCTGTTTGATTGCTTCCGTGGCGGAGTCGAAGACTCTCATAAAAGAGATGGGGCCGCTTGAAACGCCGTTTGTGCTTGCAACGGAGCTGTTGGCTGGGCGGAGTCGACTAAAACTGAAACCGGTGCCCCCTCCGCTCTTATGAATAATGGCGGTATCTTTAATAGTTTCAAAAATGCTTTCCATGGAATCTTCGATGGGTAGGACAAAGCAAGCCGAGAGCTGTTGAAGATGCCTTCCGGCATTCATCAGGGTGGGGGAGTTGGGAAGGAATTCCAATCCAGCCATCAGGTTGTAGAACTCTTTTTCGGTTTTTTCCAGATCGGTTTCCTCATCGTATAGAAGATCGGCCGATGCGATATCTTTTGCAACTCTCCTGAAAAGGTCTTCCGGCTTTTCAGCAATCTTGCCATCTTCACCTTTTTTCAGGTATCGCCTTTCGAGAACCTTTAAAGAGTTTTCGGAGAGTTCCAGTTCATTCCAATTATCGGAGCTATTCACCCCATTTTTTGGTTTTCGACCTCTTTTTCCATGACCGTTTCCATCGCTCTTCTCCAGAAATAATGTTTCTGTTTGAGCGGCGGAATCCTTGAAATCCATCATTAATGCTCTCCTATAGGGAAAAATGTAAAAAAGGCAAAAGGTGCGTTATTTTGTATGGGTGATGGAATATATAACACAATATATTGTCTTGTCAATATATTTAACTCATATTTTTTCTCAAGCTAAATATAAACAACTGTTTTTAAAAACGTTTTTGCGGATTCGTAAATGAATAAAAAAAACTATATAATTTTGGGAAACGAGGGATGATTTTTTACAGGACATGATTTGCCTGTAACTTTTTAAAAAACTCAAACTGCCGGGCCAATGGTTTTCTAAGTAAGGGGATGGACCTTGTTTGTCCCATAAGTAACTGACATCACTGATTTTTTTTGAAGACCACTCTTTTCATTTCATGAAAATTATGCCAAAATATTCATCTAAGTGAAGGGATTTACCACCACAACTTTACAGTTATGGACTTGTGGCAGGACATACTTCATTAATTTTCCCGGATATATTGTTTTAAAGCATAAAAACTACTTGTTCAATATTCATGTAGAAATTGGGGAACCGATATGCCAGCACCTCTTCATATGGATGATTCAAAAATTTTCTACCCTAAAAATTATAGTAAAAATACTATGATTTTTAAGGAAGGGACAATAGGAAACACCGCATTTCTGATTATGAGCGGCAAGGTGGAGATTTCCAAAGTGGTCCAGGGAAAGAAAATTGTTCTCGCCGTGCTTGGTTCCAGGGAAATTTTTGGTGAGATGGCCATTATGGGAGCCGTGAGTGGTGGGGCGGAAAGATCTGCCACAGCCATCGCCGTGGAGTATACCCAGGTGGTCCCCATTACAAAAGAACAACTGCTGGGAGGGCTGGCCAAGACTCCCAATATGATTGCTTCTATTTTTAATTCCTTGCTTGACCGATTAAGAAAAACCACGGAGAGGCTTTCTACTTACTTCGACTCCGGCAGCCTTTTTTATAGTGTCTGTTTGATTATTGATATGTTGTACCGGATGGATCAAAAGCACAAGGCCAAAATTCAAGGAATCCCGGCAAGTAAAAAAGCAAGGTTCAAATATCCCTATAAAGCATTCTTGAAAAGAACGGCGGAGATTTTTTCCGTCAATACATCCGATATAGAAAAAACATTGGAGATGTTGAAATCGGCTAAACTGATAACCCTTGCGGTTGACAAAGAAAATAACAGGTTTATCGTGATAAAAGAGAAGGGTTTTCTGGAAAATGCCAAAACCTTTTATGAGAATTGGAAAAAATCCATTTACCTTTCCTCGAAACCGGAAGTGTTTTTTGATCTCCGGGATTTATCTCGCCATATTGGGGTTGAATCCCAGAAGATCATGGAAAAGATACGTTCAGGCGAACTTCCCGAATCTTTTTATTATTTCCCCAAGGATGATGTCATCAAATGGGCTAATGAAGCTGGAGATAAATTTTTTGAAAGTGCTCCTTCTAAAAAGAAAAAGGCCGACATGGGCGAAGTCTCTCAACAATTCGAGGAAATCCTCAAAATTTTTTATTAATGATTTATGTCTAACCCTACGCAGCTTGGACGCTATAAAATATTAAAGGTCCTTGGAAAGGG
>JAJDAS010000458.1 GCA_029261755.1 Nitrospinia bacterium | reverse complement strand
ATAAGATCCTTTTTCATACCCCACCAGAAATTCATTTAACAATTCTTCCAGGTGAACCACCTCATCTTGACCGTGAGCAATTATCCCCTCTAAACCAAGATCTTCCGGTATATGCCCGGCCACGATCATATCTGTTTCTTGAGCCGCATTCATCAGCGCCCCATACTGCGCTTGCGTTAAAGCATCGTAGGGTTTGATAAAATCATACCCTGCCGTTTTCGCGTTATAAACAGCTTTTCTCGCTTCCCGGGGCGAATCAACAACCGCTAGACCAAAACCTGGAAAGGCAATTTGGTAAGTTGGGATGACTGTTCTGGTCAAGATGTAACCAATCACAAGCAAAACAGCCAGTAAAGACACATTGATCACCAGTATTTTCCCCGTTATAGCAATGCGTTTTCTGCAAATAAGCCACAAGACCAGAAATAAAATGAGCCCGATGGCCACCGTCACGCCTGCTCGCCATACGATCTTCATGGATTTTTCAGGGAAAGTCTCGATCAGACGCCCTTTATAAATTTGCGGACCCACTCTCTCTCCCCTGGCGATCTCTTTTTCCCATGCGAAATAGAGTAGAGTTGAGCTAAGGTCCCTAACGGTGGTCACTCCGTTGGCGATAAATAACTTTAAATTTCTTTCCTCCTCTAAAAAGTGCATGTGCATATCGGCTAAGCCGGGCATCAAGTAAGCCCCCTCCCCCTCGATGACCTGCGCGTCCGCTGGGATGGTAACTTCATCCGCCGGACCGATGGCGGTGATGCGATCTCCTTCAACGATGACGATCTGGTTTTCCAGAACCTGTTCTGTCTCCATGGGGATGATGTTGACGTTGACGAAGGCGGTGGTTCGGGTGTCTTGAGCAAAAACCAAATCAGGCGTTTGGCTACTGCTGATCAGTGACAGCAACAACAGACAGGTCAAGGTCAGAAAACGCTTGAGGGATAGGTGGATATATAGGCTTCCAGATAAAGTTTTTCTGGTCATTAGCATCAGATGCCCTTTTGGCTTCGCCGTCATTTGGTAAACCGTCATTGGAAAAACGTCATTAGTCATTAAGCAATGGTCAATTGCAATTAATAGAAATGAGCGGACAATCTTTTTCTGGAAAGCTTGGGAAGCATGAGCCGGGCAGCCTATCAATAATGATTGGCAAGTACTCCCGATCATTGAAAGGGGAGCATTCGCAATTTATTGCGACAGGTTCTGGATCTGTTTTTTTTGGAGTGCAGGGACTGTGTCACTGCTTTAAAAAAAATCTTTTTTCCTATAATCTTTTCTAATGATCCGTTAATTTCCTGGCAAATCGACACCGGTCTCGCTCCGGCTATAAAAGCTGAGAGGAAGGGGTTTATTTAGAGTGGTGACACAGTCCCCACACTCCATACAAAACTCCTTCCCGGCGGTAATCTTTTTTGGAGTGTAGCAAGCATCTTGCTACTCTAAACCAATTTCTTTTTCCTTCAGAAGGCCAGCATAAATAAGGAGTCCGCTGTACCGGTCAAGTTTATTTTGTGGTTATATGCTTTGCCGACCATCCTCATTCAATTTTGCGTACACTTTTTTCATCATTAACTCTTTAACCAAACTCCCGAATGTCCGGTCTTCCAGAATCTTTTCAAAAATTTCCTGATTTTGATCCATCCGTTCAATCAACTTATCAATAAACATCTCTTCAAAGGCATACTTAAAGGTATCAATTTTATTAACCTTTGCCTGAGTCTTTAGTGTTGTATCCTCCATCAGTTCAGCTTCTATCTGCTCAAAAAACAGCCTGTCCGCTTCCTCAAATTCCGTACCGAAACGCTCATTTAACACATCAATGATTTCAGATAAAGCCGCCTTTTCTTCTTTCTCGCGCTTAATACCTGCTTCCGATAAGCCGTCTAACTCGGCACCTTCACCCGTGATTAAATCAATTGAGCCTTCCTTGATTTTTTGCAGGCGATAATACTCCATTGCCACTTCATCGACAATCTTCATACTCTCCGACAAATCACGCTTGGGTAGTTTGGTTTGTAGCAACTTGGCGTAAGCATAAAATTTCTCAAACTCCGTTTCTCTAAAGGGCATGATCTGGGCGAGGAAAGAATACAAGTTTGTCCAAGTGCGTAAACACTTTTTAAATTCTTCCTTTTCGTCTTCGGTTTCAATGGCTTTATAGCGGTCAACGGCTGGATCTATATAAGCATAAAGTTTTGATTGTGCCCTAGCCGTCATTTGTGTGGTTGGATTAAAATAAATTTTCGCAAAGGCATCTATTTCCGATGTTAAATAAATCTGCCACTCATCCAGCTTTCCTTTCAGGCCATACAGATGATTCGGTTGGGGTTCTTCACTTACCAAAGTAAGTTCATAATAAGGCTGAAATGATTGTAAAATCGTTTCCCGATCATTCACAAAGTCCAGCACGAAGGTATCCTCTTTACCCGTGGTTGTACGATTCAATCGGGAAAGTGTCTGCACGGCTTTAACCCCTGATAGGGGCTTATCCACATAGAGAGTATGCAACAAAGGTTGATCAAAACCGGTTTGGTATTTATCCGCAACAATCAGAATTTTATACTCCTCCTGATTAAAAACCTTGGGCAACTCCTTTTCACCGTATCCCGTCAACTGCGGTTCGGTAACACCCTCGGGAAAGTTGCCATCGATTACTTTGCCGGAGAAGGCGACCAGGATTTTAATATCCTGCTCGTAACCATTCTCGTTTATGTAGCGTTTAAACTCTTCAAAATATCGTTTGGCAAGAAGCCTGGAAGATGTCACCAACATTGCCTTGGCTCTGCCGCCGATCTTGGTGGCCACCACTTGCCGAAAATGCTCAATAATAATTTCTGTTTTTTGTGCCAGATTGTGAGGGTGCAAGGAAACGAAACGTCCAATGGCCTGGGCCGCCTTCTTTTTATTGATCTTTGGATCCTCTTCAATGGCTTTTGAGAGTTTAAAATAAAGAGAATATGTGGTGTAGTTTTGCAATACATCCAGAATAAACCCTTCCTCAATAGCTTGGCGCATGGAGTAAAGATGAAAGGGCTGTGGTTTGCCATCGTCGTCTTTATAGCCAAATACCGCCAGTGTTTTATATTTTGGCGTAGCAGTAAAGGCAAAGAACGATAAATTGGATTGCTGCCCACGCGCTGCAGCGGAGCGTTCGACGTAGTGATTCACCAGTTCCTGCGAATCAACAATTTCACCATCATCCTCAACGTATTTCGGATACGGCTCCATGGCTATGTTTGCCTCATCGTCCATGATGGCTGACTCCTCCGCTTTGGCAAGCACCTCTTTCATCTTCTTGCTGGCTTCACCCCCTTGGGAACTATGGGCTTCATCAACAATGACAGCATATTTTCTGTCAGGTAGATTTTTAGTACTTGCAATTATATGAGGGAATTTTTGCAAGGTCGTAATAATGATATTGGTACCCCCGCAAATGGCATCCGCCAATTGCTGAGAGTCTTTATCAATGCGCTGCACCACGCCTGATTTGTGCTCAAACTGATAGATAGTATTCTGCAACTGGGAATCCAGTACTCGCCGGTCCGTGACTACAATTACGCTGTCAAAGATGCGCTGATCCTGTGCATCGTGCAGACCGGACAGACGATAAGAGAGCCAGGCAATGGAGTTGCTTTTTCCCGAACCTGCCGAATGTTGAACCAGGTAGTTTTGGCCAGCCCCGTTTGTTTGGGCATGTTGGGTCATTTTCCTCACCGAATCCAATTGATGAAAGCGTGGAAAAATCATTTTTTCTTTTTTACGGGTATGGCCTTCAAACTGAAACTCTTCGGTTTGTAAATGAATAAAACGCCCGATAATTTCCAGCCAACTATCCTTTGCTAAAATATCCTGCCATAAATAATTCGTCTTATAGCCTTTGGGGTTAAGCGGATTACCCGCGCCAAAGTTGTCGCCCTTATTAAATGGCAGCCAATAGGTCCTGCTCCCCTCAATGCGGGTGGCCATATAGACTTCTTCATCATCCACCGCGAAATGCACCAGGGCTCTTTTCTTAAAGGCAAAGAGCAGTTCTTTATTATCCCGTGTGGTGGCATATTGCCTTTTTGCATGGGCAGTGTTTTGACCCGTAAACCGGTTCTTCAGCTCAAGCGTTGCCACCGGCAACCCATTGAGAGACAATACCAAATCCACAGAGTTTTTGTTTTTCTTGCTGTAATAAACCTGCCGAATCACCTTGAGCCGGTTCTGTTCATAGAGGTCAAGCGTATCAGGGTTTAATCCTGATTCAGGCTTAAAAAACGCCATTTTGAATCGAACACCATAATCCACAAAGCCATTGCGAATTACATCCAGGCTACCCCTCAAATCCATCTCTTTATACAAACGCTGGATCAGACGGTTTTCTACATCACTACTATGGATAGCCGATAATTTCTCCCATTGCTTAGGCTGAGTATCTTTTAAAAACTGCAAAATTTCCGTTTTAAACAGTCCCAGTTCGGGGCTGTAATTGCTTGCAGCGCCTTCGGTATAACCGCCGTTTTCAAGGAGTGATTGAATGATGGCAGTTTCAAAGGTGTTTTCAGATACTATCTGGCTCATTGTTCTTGCTCCTCCCCCGTTTCTTCTTGTTGCTTGTCAATAAACTGGGTATCATCGCCATAAACATCCACGGTAATTTGTGAAGGGAGCATTCCCATTTTTGTAAATGTGGTCCCCAAAACCTCATATGCTTTGGCCTTGCCGGGAACGCGGGCGTCTCGCCCGCAAAGTGCAGCAGAGACGGCTGCGTTCCCAGGGCTTGCATCTAAAACAGCAGGTTCACAAAAAAATGGGAATGTTCCCCCCAGGAACTTCGTTGCACCGGCAAAACAGATCAGGCAATCTTTTCTGGGCAATTCAAAAAGTTTTACCCCTGAATGCCAGCGTTCGCCACCCGACAAACAACTTTCCGTTGCAAATAATTAACTCCTTTTCGTTATTTACTTCCCGTATCCAGGAAACACATAGCGTCATGATGCCACCTCCTGAATCACCTTGATCTTGCCTGTAACCACTTCGCTGATCAGGGCAGTGCTATACTCTTTTTGCAGGGCGATGATTTTTTTGGTTTTTGCTATTTTGGCGTCGATTCGGGCGGTTTCGGTTTCGATGTGTTGGACGATATCGGTTTGTTCAGAGCTTGGTGGAACCGGAATCTTTAGAGGCGATATTCGATCAATGTTTATATTCAATTGAGTATTGTTTGTAGATATTCTCAGAAATTCTGTTTTCATTGAAGAAAAGAGGTAATATAAAAACTCCGAGGAGTTTTTATGAAGAGGGTAAAACCCAACAATGCTATCTGGAAAACAGGCTTTAAACGATAAAATAGCCAAGTCACCAATATTAGCAGCAATAGTCATCACTAGCGTGTCGATTGGAAACTCTTGGCTAACAGCAAAGCCTTTTTCATTCAATGTTTGATGAAACTGATCAACATATTTACCAGCACAAGCAACATCACCCGTTTGAATAAATGGGTATTCGCCATCATAGAAGGCAGGATCATTCCTTGGCCTATGTCCAAATTTCCCCCTAATAATTTTTGTTGCCATTTTGAGAGGTTTAACATCCCAATGCTCAGGAATCTCTCCCAGCCAATCAATGCCACTATCTTTTAGCTTCACATCGGGGTTAATACCTTTGGTGACTGCCTTATTGATAATGGCGGTTTTTTCTTCTTCATA
>JAJDAS010000457.1 GCA_029261755.1 Nitrospinia bacterium | reverse complement strand
ACCTCTGGTTCTTCCGGAACTTCGCTGCCCAACTGCTCAAAGTTTTCTCCCAGGTTGGCCTCGGTTTCAGCGTCTGGAGGCACAATCTGGTCTTGAGACAATTTCAGGGGTTCTTCCTCCATCACGAGCTTTGCTGCTTCTTCAATCTCTTTTTCCTGAGTGTCAAGATCCTCTTCCATATCTTCTTCGCTCAAAAAAGAGAGATCAATATCCTCGGAAGGTTCGGTGCCGGTTTGATGAGAGCTTTCCTCCAAGTCCATGTCCGGTGCAGCGGCAGTTTGTTCCTCGCCTTGCATGGACTCTTCTGTGGAAACCTCTGGTTCTTCCGGAACTTCGCTGCCCAACTGCTCAAAGTTTTCTCCCAGGTTGGCCTCGGTTTCAGCGTCTGGAGCCACAACCTGGTCTTGAGACAATTTCAGGGGTTCTCCCTCCATAGATTCCGATTCTTGATCGGGCAGATCCATGACGGCCAACTCGATGTCATTCCAGTCATCGTCGTCCATCACAGGGGTTTCGGGAGGGGTCTCCTCTTGCAGGGACTCTGCGCAGGTACAAGCCTGCACCTTCTCCATTAGTTCTTCGGATTTAAAAGGCTTAGGAAGGAAATCATCGGCCAGGGATTCTTTGAACCGGTCCATATCCAGCTCATCGAAATCACTGGTCAATAGAATTACATGAGTCTCATTTAGGGAGGGAGTTGTCTTAATTTTTTTGGAGAGATCAAAGCCGTTGAGGTCGGACATTTCTATATCGGCCAAAACTACATCCGGCAATAGAGCCAGGCTTTTTTCATAGGCGGCATTGCCGTCATCGGCTGATATTACTTCAAAGTCCTCCCCTTCAAAGGCCATTGAGACCACTTTTTGGATGGTAATGCTGTCATCCGCGATAAGAATTTTTTTGGGCATGTGGAATACCCTTCCCTAGTATCTAAAAAAAGATACCATTTTTGGGGAGAGTGGAGGTTATATTGAATGCAGGTCTTGTAACTATTTGAATTTATTTCAATTATTGCTTCCTCAAGCTACATCCTATTATAGAGGACTTTAGTACCACAATAACAGCAAAAAATCAAGGCAATAATACAAAAAGGAGGTGGAAATTTTATTGGGTTTCCGGGTATTTACCTTCTTTAGAGACCAAGGTTACGTTATATGTTTGCATCTTATGCCTTCAGGGTTGAAACAAGCATTGCATGAAATGCAATCCACCCGACTCTTGCCTCCCTGGATTTTTTTGACCAGATCCGGTTCCCGGATGAAGGGGCGGCTTAAGGAAACCATCTCGATTTCTTGATTGATAGCCTTTTGGATGGTGGAGGCAGATCGAAATCCTCCAACCACGAAAACCGGAAGACTTGTAGCTTCCTTGATTTTTAAAGCGGCCGGAAGAAAGTATGCCTCCCTTTCTTCGTTGGTTATTCTCGTCCGAGCAGTTTTCATTCCTGCCTCCATCATTCCTCCGCTCACCTCAATGGCGGCAATTCCCGCCTCTTTTAGCCTGTGGGCTACTTTTACCACGTCTTCCACCTTCAGGCCTATTTCCAGGCAGTCCTCCGAGTTCAACTTCACCCATATAGGGTAATCGCTTCCCACTTTGTCGCGGGAGCGGCACAGGATTTCCTCAAGCACTCGAAATCGGTTTTCCTCCGAACCGCCCCACCGGTCACTCCTGCGATTGGTATGAGGGGAAAGAAATTGGCTTAGTAGGTATCCGTGGGCGGCATGTAATTCCACCGCATCAAATCCGGCTTCTTTCCCTCTTCGAACAGCTTCGGAAAAGGAGTCGATAACCTCTATTATTTCCGGTTCCAACATTTCCCTTGGCTGGATACCGGTTTTAGGATCGGGAACTGCGGAGGGGCAGACAGGGTCGCCACCACAGAGTTCCGGTTTGGACTGCCTGCCGCCATGTGCGACCTGGAGAACTATCTTCGAGCCTTTCGAGTGTGCGGCGGCCACGAGCTTTTTATAACCGGAGATGAATCGGTCATCAAAGATTCCCGCTTGTCTTTCACTGGATTTTCCATTGGGCTGAACATAGGCATAGCCGGTGATAATGCAGGCCACATGGTTTTCAGCCAATTGGGAGTAGAGTGTTGCGATGCGCTTGTTTACAAATCCATTTTCGTCCGCCATATATTCATGGGTGGCCGACCGTACAAACCGGTTTTTCATTTCCAAAGAGCCGATTTTGATGGGAGTAAACATGGCAGGAATGGTTGTCTCGAAATGCTTAAGTTATGTAATCTTTGAAGATTTCCATAGTGGCTTTGGACTTGTTCAGGGTGTAAAAATGGATGCCCTTCACACCGTTGTCCAGAAGCTCCTTGCACTGTTGGATGGCATAGTCGGTGCCGTATTTCTGGACCTCACCGGAATTGTCTTTAATTTTTTCCAGATCATTCACAATTTTTTCGGGGAGATGGGCGCCGCACATTTCGGTGAATCTTTTGATCTGGCTGAAATTGGTGATGGGCATAATTCCCGGAATAATGGGAACATGGATGCCCGCCTTTTCAGCACGCTCCAAAAACTCAAAGAAGGCGTCGTTGTTGAAAAAAAGCTGCGTTACGATAAAGTCCGCCCCTGAATCCACCTTCAATTTGAGATGCTCGATGTCTTCTTCAAAACTTCGGCTTTCAGGGTGTTTTTCGGGATAACCGGCTACACCTATACAAAAGTCAAAGTTTTGCTTGATCTCCCGCACTAGTTCGTAAGCATAGCCGAACCCTTCCGCGTGTTTTACAAAATTCTCTTCATCCTTGGGCGGGTCCCCCCTCAGGGCAAGAATGTTTTGGATATTGTCTCCCTCGATTTTTTTCAGGATTTCCCTGATGTATTGAATGGAGGAGCCCACGCAGGTTAGGTGGGACATAGGTTCCAGGCCGATCTCTTTTTTGATCTTTCCCACCAGTTCCAGGGTTTTGTCCCTTGTGGAGCCCCCGGCGCCATAGGTGACGGAAAGGTAGGAGGGTTCCAACTTTTTCAGATCACGGATGGTCTGGTAAAGGTTTTTCATCCCCTCTTCGTCCTTTGGAGGAAAGAATTCGAAAGAAAAGATGGGATCGGTGGTTTGGTTTAAAAGATCAATGATTTTCATGCGGGTCCAAAGATGATGAGTACAGGTTGGAATTAACGTAGCAGGTCAGCAAGGGTTTCCTCGACCCTTTTAACCATTTTAGTCATGTTTCCCTTGGTGTGACTGGGCATTACTTTGATGGCTCCGTTGATCACTATGGAAGGGGTCTCGTGAACGTCAAAGTTTTGAGCTATTTCCATTCCCGCATCCACTGCTTTCTTTAGATCGGGAGACTCGGTCCAGGGCATCCCGTCATTACTTATGGGCAGGCCCTGCTCCAGCAAAATCTGGTTTAGAATTGGTAAGCTGAAGACGTCCAGTTCGCTTTCAAAGTGGGCTTCGAAGATGGCCTTATGGACCGAGTCCTCTTTGCCGTTTTTAATGGCGTAATAGTAGGCCATGGTGGGATAAGGCGACTGTTTCCCCCAAAATATGGGAACTTTTTTGTAGTCGATTTTATCTCCAAAACGATTGAACCTTTTTTCGTTTTTAAAAAATCTGTAGCAATGCCCACAAGAGTAGTTGAAGATTTTTACTACTTCAACGGGCCGAGTTTTTTTTGCCTGTTCCAGGTCACCAATCACTTTATACTTTTCGTTGGGTGCTTCTTGGTGAGCATGCTTGTGAGCATCCTTATGAGTTTTTTGGGGAGCTTTGGGAGCCTTCTCTTCTTCCGCATTTGAAAAGGCAAGAGGATAGAGGCAAAAAAAGGCAAACAGGGAAATTGCTAAAAAGATAGATTTTCTATTCATGGCAGACTCCTCAAATAGTATTTTTTTTCAAATTCGGACTAAAAATTCGTAGTTGATAGTTCTTCTTTTTTGCATGAATGGTATGGTATTTGAATAATATAGTTGCTATCAGTTTAGAGAATGTGGACCTTTATTTCAAGAAACAGGTTTAAGCGCACATGCATAGGACAAAATGCCATTCTTTCCGGGAAAAGACATTAACGTCTCCCAAGGGCTAGCCCTTACACGTGTGCGCTTGTTTCAGGCACAATGGAAAAACGCATTCCCATGGCTCCAAGCACCTTGTTAATGGTTTCCATTTTCGGTTTACCTTTTTTAGACAAAGAGCGATAAAGAGCTTCTCTGGCAAGTTTTGTTTCCGAGGCAAGCGCACTCATGCCGCCTTGGGCTTTGGCGACATCCCGAAGGGCTACCTGGAATAGTTCCATGTTGCCATCAATCAAACATTCTTCCAGGTAAATAGCGGCTTGTTCAGGGTCTTTCAAAAGTTCCAGTTTATCAAATTCAAATGGTACACTCGCTTTTTTAGTCATTGCTCGATCCTCCTTTTGTAATCTGCAAGATATTCTTTTGCTTTGGCTATGGTTTTCTTTTGGTCTTTTTTGGATGAGCCCGCCAATAACAAAACAATCTTGCTTCCTATAATGCTATAAAAAATACGATACCCGCTTCCAGAGTGTTCGCGCATTTCAAAAATGCCTTTAGCTCTTTTAATATCTTTCCAGTTGCCAAAGTTTCCAAAGCTTGCTCGTCTCAATCTGGCAGCTAATTTAGGTTTAGCTTTGCTGTCTTTCAATCCTGTTAGCCATTCTATAAACGGTTTTTTTCCGCTTTCTGTGGCGTAAGCTTCTATCTCGTATCTCTTCATTCTCATAGCGTAACCCACAGGTTACATTCAGTCAATACCTGGTATCCACATTTATAAAAAAATAGATCCAATTTTGAAACACATTTGAATTGTATTTAAAAAAATTGTATTTATACTAAAACCAATTTGATTTTCGGTTTTTAAGATCAAATTTTGGTTGCAGTTAATGCTTAGCAATTGCTTTAACCAATTTATAAGATACCAAAAACCAATTGCGGTAGAGTATATTTAAATCATCTTAACCTTTTTCCTCCTCAACGTTACATGCAGCAGGGCTTGTTTCTTGGTACCTCCTTTTTTGAATTTGTCTATCCCCAAAGTCTATAATAACCCATTTAACATCACTGCCAAGAAAATAATGAAGCGACAAAGAAAAATCACCACAATTTTTGACGATTACTATGACATGATGTCCGACGAAGTACGCATGTCGGCATACAATAAGGCCATTCGAAGAGTAGTGAAGCCGGGCGATGTGGTCCTGGACCTGGGAGCGGGTGTTGGAATTCTGACCTTTCTGGCCCTCAAAGCCGGGGCAAAAAAAGTTTACGCCATCGAGAAGATGGACAGCATTCACCTCGCCCAGGCCGTAGCGAAAAAGAACGGATTGGAAAATCGGATTGAGTTTATCAACGAGAATTCAAAATTGGTGGAACTGCCCGAAAAGGTAGATCTGTTGCTATCCGAAACCCTGGGGACCTTTGCTTTGGAAGAAAACACTCTGGATTTTACCATCGACGCCCGGAAACGGTTTTTAAAAGAAGGTGGGGCCATGGTCCCTGAAAGGATAAAGCTTTTTCTCGCACCTATCCAGTCGGAGAAGATGGATCAAAGGGCTTCCTACTGGAAAGACGTTTACGGCGTGGACTACTCACCGGCGTATGAAACCATGCTGGGGAAATTGCTCATTGAGGATATATCGTCACAAGATTTTTTAGCCAAACCGGAGATGTTGGCGGATATCGATTTGCGTACATGCGATTCCCCTCTCGTTGGCGGGGAGTTGGCTTTCCCCATTCAAGAAAAGGGAACGGTCCATGGGCTCGGTGGCTGGTTTGAGGTTTGGCTTACCAAGGACATCTTCATCAATACCTCTCCCGACCGGAAAAGGACTCACTGGAAGCAGGGCTACTTCCCCTTCTCGAACCCAATACAAGTGGGTAATCTGGACAAGCTGTCAGTAAAGATGACGGTTGGGCCCAGGACCAAAGATGAAGATGACGCTTCCCTGTCTTACGATTATTACTGTACCCAACTGGGGGATTCCGAGCCCGAGAACACCCAACCCATCGGCAGAAACGATCCCTGCTCATGTGGGAGTGGTAAGAAATATAAAAAATGTTGTGGGAGGTGACGTTGGGGTAAAGTACTGGGCTCAAGGAGCAAAAAGCGAGGGAACAATAAAACCTTGGTGGGGATACAAAACTCCGGGCTTTGATTTGGAGTGATCACAAGAAGCGTAAATGAGTCCGTAATAGGTCCTTAACTTGCGAAGGGCGAATTCCAGGCTGTTCTCATTAAGACATCAAGCAAAAAAGTTGACCTTTCCTCCTTTTTCTGTCTCAAGGCCTCCTCCGGCTTCAGAAGGATTGTTGCCACCGCCATTATCCGTAGTTGGCCCTGTTCCCTGTAACCCCTGGTTGCCCTGGGTATCAATGCCGGTAGCCGCAGCGTTGGTTTGCTGAACTGTGCTGGGTGCACCAATGGAGGTTATTTCTACTGGATCCGCAGTTTTCCCCCCGCTTGGACCAGCTACCCCTTGGCCTGCTCCAGCCCCAAAAGAGTTCAGGTTATTCTGGTTGATGGCGGCATTTACTCCGCCTGCTCCGTTAATCTCCATGGACCTATCGCCTCCCCTTATTAATATAGGTTACTAACTGCAATTACGCAATACCGCTGAAGCCCCCGTCGTTTTCCGGACTGATGGAATCAACGAAGGATTGGAGCGCTCGGCTGACTCTCTGCATCTCTTCAGGTGGATATTGTTTGAGTATCTTGCTGGTGTCCTTGTCGATTACCTGCATGACCAGTTGATTGGTGTCAGTAGTTTTGAAAGCAACGGTACTGTTACTGACAGGTCTGCTCTCAAAAGATCGTTTGTTTCTTTCCTCTACCACTTCCTCCGTTTTTTTCACGGTCTCCTCGGAGGCTTTTCCTCTTTCGGAAATGGAGACTTGGTCTTCGTTGGCACTTACCTGGCTTGTAACCTCGGGTTTTTGCTGCGTTTCCACTTGTTGCTTTGTCTCCGCTTTCACGCTATGCGAAGGAGTATGTGCCGAGCCTACATTTCCCGCAAAGTTAGCGCCTGGAGACCCTCCACTCCCACCTTGGTTTTGTTGATTTACCGCTATTTCAGGATTCATTTTTTTCAACTCCTTTCTATGGTTAATTTTTAAGCTATTTCTTCCCTCATTTGCGTTATCGGATTGAATTAGGAAAACTTTAGATATTTACTCGTTCATTTTAAAAACAACCTTTCACCATATGGGTTTGACAGAAATGCATTCCAAAGTTATACTTCGTTTCAAATGAAAATAGTGGAAAATACATTAGAAAAAATAAAACTAGCCAAAGATATTTGAAATTCTTGAACCACTAAGTCACCAAGGCACAAAAAAACAAAAACCTTCTGAACCACGAATTGCACGAATTACACTAATAATTAAATCTTTAATTTGTGAAATCAGTGGAATTCGTGGTTCAAAGTTTTTGATTTTAAAAGATTTTTGCATTGTTAAGAGACGGATTCTCAGAATCAACATGTAAGTATCTGCTATGAGGTCGAATGTCAAGAAAACGTTGATTCAAAGCCCTGTTTTTCCCTTCTCCCCAACCAGGGTGAGGGGTATCGCAGAAGGGAAAATCCCTTTTAAGAG
>JAJDAS010000456.1 GCA_029261755.1 Nitrospinia bacterium | reverse complement strand
AACGTATCTATTTAATCGGGTCAAGCCATAGTTTCAAATTTTTTAAACGGAAAAGCGTTTGTTGCGGGGGTTCACCAATTATTGTGTCTACCTCTCCCCTGCGGATAGTTTCGATAACATCCAGAGTTTCGTTAAGTTTGTTTTCCAGTTCTTTGTATGAAGGTTTCATATCAAATTCGGAATGGGGAATGCGGATTGCGGAATGTGCCGAATGCAGAATGACGAATGCTGATTGTGGAACATCCACAGTGCGGGGTTCGGAATTTGGAGTGGCGAATGTACCAAATAATGAATGCAGAGTTCGGAATATGCCGAATTCGGAATGTGGAATTCGGATTGCGGAATGGGAAAAGAAAGAGCAATGTTCATTTTTTGTTCCTTCTGGCGGTTTTGATTGAAGAAACGGTTATGGCTAAAAGTTCATCCGCTTCTTTGACTAAAGAGTCTACTTTTTCTGGCTTAACAATTTCAGCTTCGACGAGTAACTCCATCCAATAGATGGATTCATCCGCCTCCTCTTCCACAATCCCCATTTTTGCTATAAAATCCGCCTGCGACCTGCCTCTGCAAGCGGCTCTATAATTTGCACCCACGGATGTTCCACATCTCAATAATTGCCCGCCGATAACACCCGAAGTTTTCCCCCTTGGCAAGCTTTCCACTAACTTAATAATTTGCAAGGCAAAAGCCTTGGTTCTCTTCTTTAAATCTGTCATTTTTCTTACCTCCTTGTTTTTTTATTCCGCATTCCGAATTCCAAATTCCGCATTCGATTTACACCTTTCCTGTATATTTTTCAACTATTGGCGTAAGTTTTTCGAAATCGGCAGGTTTAGTTATAAAATCATCTACTCCCAGCAGAACCGCTTGTTTTCGGGAATTTACTTCACCCTGGTCCATCAAGACGATTACAGGGATATCCGCCAGCAAGGGAGATTCTTTTACGACCTTCAAAAGTTCAAAGTCGTTTGTTTTAAGGATTAAAAGGTCCGACAAAATTAAGTGGGGTCTGATTTTATTAAGGGTGTCCACGGCTCTCTTTACGTTTTCCACGGCAATTATTTCCACACCTAAGGGTTTTAACATTTTGTTTATTATCTCTTTGTCGGCGGAATCCTTTTCCAAAAGCAATATTTTCGGCTGGTTAATCGGTAATTGGGCGTAAAATGTGCTACCCTTCCCCGGGACCGAATCAACTCTAAGCGTTCCGCCATGCGCCTCCATGATCTCCCGTGAAAAGGGCAACCCAAGGCCTGTTCCGGTTTCCCCGGCGGTCCCTGTAGTGCTGGTGCTTCTCTCGTAACTAAAAATAACGTTCAGCCATTCCGGTTTTATCCCTGTTCCCGTATCGGCAACCGCAATGGTGGAGGGTTCCTTTTCGGGGACAAAAATGGTGACACTGTCCCCTTTTTTGCAAAACTTGATGGCATTAGAAACAAGATTTTGTATAACCTCGTAAAAAAGGGCGCGGTCGGCATAAACCCGTGTATACTTCGGAACTTTGCTGACCAACCTAACTCCTTTTCTTTTAGCGATAAATTCGAGACCTTCCAATACTTCCTTTGCAAAAACAGAGGCGTCCGCAAATTTAAACCGGGGTGTAATTTTTCCGGTTTTAAGTATGGCGACGTCTAAAAGATCTTCAACCAACCGATACATTTCTTTCCCGGAGTTGATGGCTGTATTCAAGAAGTCCAATACCGTTTCGTGGTTAAATTGAACGCCCATTTGGGTTCGGGACAATTCAAGGAAGCTGATTAGGTTGGCGAGAGGCCCCTTCAGGTCATGGGCCACCAGACCAATAAACTTGTCCTTGAGCTTAGTGGCCTCTTCCGCTTCCTCTTTTGCCTTTCGCAATGCCTCCTCTTTCTTTTTAGGTTCGGTAATGTCCTGGATAGCCGCCGTAAAAAATCGGTCCTTCTTCAAGGTCATCATGGTTTCTTCAATTCTAATTTTAATTGGAAAAACTTCCCCATTTTTTCGCAGCCCTTCTTTTTCTACCCACATCCCTAAAACTTTCGATTCGCCTCTCTCAAGATAATGTTTTAAGGCGTTGGCATGATCTTCTTTATACTTCTCCGGCATAAGCATTTCGGTTTTGTTCCCGAGTAATTCGTTTTCCGAGTAACCAAAGGTATTGCATAACTCCTGGTTAGCAAAAAATATTCGGGAGTCCTGATGGATAGCAATAATGCCTTCTCCAACCGTATTTACAATGGCCCTTGTTTTTTGTTCGGCCTCTTTTAGTTTTTCTTCTATCCTTTTACGCTCAATGGCATAATGGATGGCGCGGGGGAAAAACCTGAAATCCACCTGTTCCTTAATAAGATAATCTTGGGCTCCATCACGCATCGCCTGGACAGCAAATTTTTTATCATCGCAGCCCGTCAAGATAATGACCGGCATTCCCGGGGCTTGGGTCCGCACCTTCGCGAAGGTATCAAGCCCCAGGCTATCCGGGAGTGAAAGATCCAGCAAAACGATATCAATCCCTCCCCCGGCAAGGTATTCCAGTCCTGAGGAGAGCCTTTCGGCTACCACAAAATCAAAGAAAAAGTCCTTTGCTTCGGCGCAAACTTCCCTAATCAAACGGGCGTCGCCTCGGTTATCTTCAATCAATAGAACTTTGGTTTTCGGGATGTGGGTTACGATATGCGGGTCCACCTGTATTTGTTCCTTTCTAAATGTTTCGGGAATAGTTCCCTTTTGCATTCGTTTTACTCCGGCGGCAGTTTCACAATAGCGAACCAGAATTCCGTGATACTTCCAACTACCTTAATGAACTGCTCCATATCGACGGGCTTGTTGACGTAGCAGTTCGCGTGGAGGTTGTAAGTCCGCATGATGTCCTCATCAGCCGTTGATGTGGTAAGAACCACAACCGGTATGCGTTTTAACCGGTCATCTTCCTTGATTTCCGCGAGCACCTCCCGTCCGTCTTTTTTGGGAAGATTCAAGTCGAGCAAAATAACGTCCGGAGCGGAGAAATCGGCATAATCCCCTTCACGCCGCAAAATCGCCAAGGCTTCCACACCATCTTTCGCCACTGTCATTTTGTTGGATATCTTGGATTCCTTGAGGGCCTCTTCAGTCAGGCGGACGTCTCCCGGATTGTCCTCCACTAACAAAATATTAATTCTGGCGGATATTGAAATGCCCGGAATGTGGAGATTTGAACTTCTTTCGCGAATCAAAGAGAACCCCAAAACCAATTCCATTCGGGTAATAGTCATCACGGCAAGTCACAGAGCCACGGACCGCGGAAAAGCGTTCCAAATGGGGGCCGCCGATTTTATTACCAAGCCTTGGAACAACTAAGAACTCATGCCCAGGATTAAGAGGTTATAGGGGGCTAGCGAAAAAAAGCCTCAGCCAGCGGGCGTTCAAGGGGGAACTGGGTTTGAGCCGGATGCCGGTAGTATATGAACCAGAAATAAAACTAGTGGAGATAATGGGGGGAGATAAGGCAGGTTTTATAAAAATCGGTTTAGAATCAAAAGCTGCCGTTGCAACTTAAAAAATCTCTACCAAAGCAATTTCGGGTTGACTTTTGCATATTTTGTGCAATAATAAGACTTAAATTGCTTTGAAAAGGATTTAACATGCTCATCGAATTTAATGTCAAAAATTTTCGCTCCATTTGTGAAACTCAAACTCTGAGTCTGGTTGCTGGCACTGGAAAGGAACTGCAAAACCAAAATACCTTCCCTTCCGGTCTGACAGCGGCGCCACGCTTACTAAGATCCGGAGTGATTTATGGCCCAAATGCAGCAGGCAAGAGTAATATTATGCGTGCAATCAATTTTATGCAGAAATTTGTCCTCACTTCGCAAGCTTTACAAGAAGGACAAAGCATCAATGCCGCGCCTTTTCTGCTTAATAGTAAAAACCGCTTGGAGCCCAGTGAATTTGAAGTAACTTTCGTTCAGGATAAAGTCCGTTACCAGTACGGTTTTGCCGTGAATAATCTCAGGGTAACACACGAATGGCTTTTGGCGTTCCCGGAGGGGAGGCCCCAGAGGTGGTTTGAACGAACATTCATTTCTCAAGAGAATAGATATGGTTGGCATTTTGCTACTAAGACGTTTAACGGCCCTTCCCACCTGCTGGACATTTGGAAAAGAGCAACCCGTCAGAATGGACTTTTTCTATCAACCGCTATTCAGCTCAATAATGAACAGCTCAAACCTGTATTCAATTGGTTCCAGCAAAAGCTTGCTATTCTACGGCCTGGTTTAAAAATTAATATGCAATCTTCAATTGACCAGTGTGCGTCGGAAGAAGGCAAAAAACGAATGATGGAATTTATGAATGCTGCCGATTTGGGCATCCATGATATTAATCTTCAAAAACAAAATGCAAAAACTATAACAGTAAAATTCGATGCTGAGAAATCTGTCTCGACTCAATCGGTTGCCGAATCTGAGGTTACCACTGTAAATTTTATTCATAAAATCCATGATACACAGGAGCTTATCCCAATTAACTTACCTGAAGAATCGGATGGGACTCAGAAACTTTTTGCCATTGCCGGGCCTTGGCTTGAGGTGTTAACAAAGGGACTAATCCTGTTTGTTGATGAGTTGGATACGAGTCTTCATCCTCTTATGGTTCGATTTCTTATCAATCTGGTTAACAACCCGGATGTCAACGTAAATAATGCCCAATTGGTTTTCACGACCCACGACACTTCCATCCTGGACACAGATATTTACCGTCGCGATCAGGTCTGGTTTGTGGAAAAGGACAGTGAAAGCGCAACTAAGCTATACCCTCTAAGTGATTTCAGCCCTCGTAAAAAAGAAGCACTGGAAAATGGATACCTTAAAGGCCGGTATGGAGCCCTTCCATATATTGGAGAGTTTAAGTTCTAATGGGAACAGATGATCTTTTCCACAAGCGTAAGGCACGTAAAGCAGAATCACTGCATAGGAAACAGGCTAAGCGAGCTACTTACGACGTGGTTCTGATTGTCTGCGAAGGATCAAAGACCGAGCCCAACTATTTCAATGAGCTTAGAGATAGCTTACGCCTCAACAATGCAAATATCATCATTGCTGACAACACAACCGGATCTGATCCGCTCAGTGTTGTAAAATTTGCAATCAAAGAAT
>JAJDAS010000455.1 GCA_029261755.1 Nitrospinia bacterium | reverse complement strand
ACAACGTACTCGTCATCCACGACCAAGATTTTGATTTTTTTGTCCATTTGGATTCGCCTCCAAAAGTGGTCCAATAATACTACTTTGATTCCGTATCCAGGATATACAGCTTTTCTTCTATAAAAACCTTCACCAATTCCGGGTTAAACTGGCTCCCGGCATTTTCCTCCAATATCACTAAAGCACGTTCGATGGGCATACCCTTCCTGTAGGGGCGGTTGCTTGTCATGGCGTCATAGGCATCGGCCAGAGAAACGATTTGTGAGAGAATATCCACATGTTCCAGGTGCCGTGGGTATCCTTTTCCGTCGTATCGTTCATGGTGTTGTTTTACCACGGTCATGGCCTCCTTCAAGAAATCCACTTTGAACAATATCTTTTCTCCAATAACCGGATGATTTTGGATGTGCTCAAACTCTTCATCCGTTAGCTTTCCCGGCTTATTGAGGATGGAACCTCGGACCCCAATTTTGCCTATATCGTGGAGCAACGCTCCGTATTCTAAAATTTCCAGTTGTCTTTGCTCTAATCCCATCTCCTTTCCCAACCGCTCAGAGAAACTCACCACACGATCGCAATGGCCCCTGGTATAAGGATCTTTCGCCTCAATGGCTTCTGATAAGACCCGCACAATCTCCAGGTTGGCCTTTTTCAACAATAGGAACATCTCCTTATTTTCCAGGACCAATCTTCTATGTTCCAGAGATCTATTTACTTCCACTACCAGGTTTTCAAAATCAAGCGGCTTGGTCAAATAACCAAAGGCCCCTTCTTGCATGCAGGATATCGCCGTTTTCAGTTCAGTTATGGCAGTTGTCATGACCACCTCGGTGTCGGGATACTTTTTTTTGATCTGTTTGAGGCATTCCACGCCGTTCATCTTGGGCATGGTAATATCCAAGAGGGCTACTTGAGGGTCGAATTCGGGACACTTTGCCAAAGCTTCCGCTCCATCGTGTGCTGATGTAACTGCAAAGCCCTTTGCTCCAAGGTATTTTTCCAGCAGTTGGCATACTTTTTTTTCGTCATCGACTATTAAAATTCGATTCATAATGCGCATAGCCTCCTTTTTTATAGAGGTACTGCTGTTAGTTTTTTGATAGTTTCCAGCAATTGGTCTAAATCCGCAGGCTTCGTGAAAACGGCAGACGCCCCTTTACTTTTCAGCGACTCTTCCATATCAGGAACATCAATGGCGCTGATGATTATGATAGGCATGGTTGCGACTATTGTTTTGGCCTTCTTCATAACTTCATACCCGTCTATTCCGGGCATCCGAATATCCAGGGTCATAAGGTCAGGACTTTCGTCCTTAATGATGTCCAGCGCGTGTTCTCCATTGGTGGTAAAGATAATCTGGTAATTTCTCTTTTCCAAAAAAGCCTTTAGGAATTTACAAAAGGTGTACTCATCGTCCACGATCAATACTTTGATTTTTCTTTCCATTATTTCTCCCCTTTTTTTTCAGTATGGAGTAAGAAGTAGGCAGTAAGCAAAATGCAGTAAACAGTAAGTAGTAAGCAGTAAGCAGTATGCAGTAAACAGTAGGCAGTAAGCAGTAAGCAGAAAAAGCATAACCTATTCAGTAAGTAGTATGGAGCAGAACTTACTTACAGAATTTATCTGCCTTATCAATCATGCCATTAAGCATACGGTTCAATTCATCATATTTCTCCATTAATTCTTTATGTTTATTGTCTTTGATGTACTTAAAATCTCTTGAAAAATCCAACCAAACCTCGGTTTCGCTTGCTTCTCCTGACGCATCAAGAATTTTGCTCACAAACATCTTTTGGTACCTTCTCTTTTTCCAAGCTTCGGCTAAATTAGCCGGAACACTTCTGGAGGCACGTCTCATTTGATCCATCAATGAATATTTTTCTTCTTTAGGGAACGATTTTGTAATCTCATGGATTTCCAGGGCAAGCTGGTACGCCAGTTGATACGTTTTTAAATCACGATATCCTCCGTATGAATTTTTTTCCATCTTTTCTCACCCCGCTTTTTTTAGTAGGCAGTATTGGAGTAAGCAGTAGGGAGTGTGCAGCGAAGCTGCACCCGTTCTTTTCTGCATTCTCCATACTGCTTCACTGCCTACTCCTTTACTCCCTACTGCCTCACTCCCTACTGCTTACTGCCTACTACTTACCCCTTACTATTTTCTGTCGGCAACAAAATCACAAACGTCGTCCCCTTACCCTCCTCGCTCTCCACCTTTATGGTACCGTTATGCTTTTCGATGATGGAGTGGATTATGGAAAGGCCGAGGCCAGTACCCTTGCCTGGGTCCTTCGTAGTATAAAAAGGATCAAAAATTTTGTCCAATAGTTTATCGGGGATTCCCGTTCCTGTATCGATGAAACGAATCTCCACCTCTGTATCCAGTGCCTTTGTTTGGACTGTCAGGGAGCTTTCCTGTCTTCCCTTCATGGCGTCCTTGGCGTTATTGAGAAGGTTCAAAAATACCTGTGTTAACTGATCTTCATCGGCATACACAAGAGATAGGTCAGGGTCGTAAGAACGATTGATCATAATATTGTCCAACTCAAGATCGTGCTCAATCAAAGTAGCGGTTTTGTCGAAGAGGTCATGAATATCCACTGGTTTGATCTCCGCCTCCTTTTGATGGGCGAACATGCGAAGATTGTTGGTAATCTTGGTGGCCCGTTGGATCTGTTCCATGATTACATCCAGATTTTCGTTGACCTCAAGAGGATGCTCATCCAACTTCATGACCTGGATAGTGGCGCTCATAATATTTAACGGATTCAAGATTTCATGGCACACCCCGGAAGAAAGAGTGCCTATGGAGGCCAGTTTTTCCTGCCTAACCAGTAAAGATTGGGTCTTTTGCAATTCACCCAGGGCTTGTTTCAGTTCTTCATTCCCTTTCCGGAGAGCTTCTTCCTGGCGTTTGCCTTCGGTTTGTAGGTCCAAAATACGTTTTCCCGCTCGCAGGCGAACTCGCAATTCCTGGGCCTCAAAGGGTTTGATCAAATAGTCATCCGCGCCGGCTTCCAGTCCGGCAACAATGTCCTCGCTCTTTTCTTTCGACGTCAGTACGATAATGTAGATATAAGGATCTTTTATTTGGTGCCGCACCTTGCGGCAAACCTCAACTCCTTCCATGCCAGGCATCACCCAGTCGAGGATGGCAAGCCTGGGCGGGTCCGGCGATTCCAGCGCCACCAACGCCTCTGCCCCGTCGGAACATGCCAGTACTTCATAGCCCTCCTTGGTGAGAAAAGCTTCCAGACTCCGGCGATAGAGTGGGGCATCGTCTGCAATTAAAATTCTCATTTTCATTCCCTCTTTTTTCGTGTTACGCGTTACTCCATGATTTAAGTAAACAGTATACAGTAAGGAGTAAGCAGTAAAAAGCATTCTGCCCACTGTATATTGCCGTCTGCCCGCTGCCTTCTGCTCACTGTCTACTCCCTACCCTTACCCCAACTCAGAACCCCTAACTCGACACTTTTTGGTAACGATTATTACGATATACCCATTGCGAAATGGTTTTAGGTTTTTTGATCAGCAAACAATTGGAAATTATCTTGCAACAAAGACGAGAGTTCCCTCTTGTGCATTTTTATGTTTTTAAAAAATGTTTTGCTGGCTAATTTAAATTCATCAAAACT
>JAJDAS010000454.1 GCA_029261755.1 Nitrospinia bacterium | reverse complement strand
ATAATAATCATGAGAGATAATGATGCCTCCTTTATTCATTCTTGGATAAAAGTATTCTAAACAGTCCAGCGTACTTTTATATGTATCCACATCTAAATGAACGAATGAAAACATTTTATTTTTTATTGGTTCGGCAGTTTCAGGAAAAGTTCCTTTATGAATGTAAATATTTGAATAACTATTTAAATAATTTTTTACATCATCATAACTTGCTTTAAATTGGCTTTTAGCCCATTTAACTTTTCTTGTTGATAAGGCATCATTTTGATCAACATCCGGAAGTCCTTCGAATGTATCAAACAAATAAAGAGATTTGTTTTTCTTGACCTCACTAATAATTTTTGCCGAACCTCCTTTAAAAGTACCGACTTCGGCAATATCTCCTTCTATTTTTTGAGTCGCCTTTGCAACCATATAAATTAGATAAGACTCCATATTTCGTAATAGTAGAGCGTGTTCGTCTTTAATTTTATTAATCATTTTAATGATTTTGACTCTTTCCGGGTCTTCTCTGTAAAAGACAATTTCTCCTCCCAATTTTTCAACAAATTTACTTACGATAGTAAATAAAATTTGTATAGGCTTTTTAAATATTTTTGCATTAAGTATCATCTCAATTAATTCCAAAGTTTATGCCTCCGATAGTATTAAATAATTAGTTAATTTTAGCTTCTAAATCTTTTACAATCCCAACTAATTTCGAGAAAACCTCAGATAAATGGTCTTAGATAGATAAACAAACAATAGCGTAGAAAACGCCCAAAGAATTTACTCATTTAATAAAAACTCCTCTTCAAATAGTAAGAACATTTTTTTTGCAACAATTGCATTTCCATTTTCAGCCAAATGACAGAAATCTGTGTAAACTGTTTCACTATGTCCTTTTAACACATTTGAAATATTGTAAAAATAAGGAATGTCTTTGCTTTGAAGTATTTGATTTACATACTTGTATAATTTTCCTGCTGATTCGTCTTTTACCCTTACGACAACTGTTTTTTCTTCTTCAGTAATGCTTTCTTCGGTATATATGACCGGTTGCCAAAAGCATAAATATTTAAAGCCATATACTTTAGATAAATTATCAAGCAAACTGATGGATGTCTTGTAATGTGTAGTGATATCTCTGGACAATTTTTCTAACTCAGTTTCAGTATAATTTGCAGCTTTCTCCTTAAATCTAATCTTGGGCGAAGAAATAACATGATATAAACTCACAATATCCCTATGAACCATTGTCCATTGTAAACTTAAATAATAGATAATAATCTTTTTCAGTTGTTCTTTTTCCGATGCGCTAGCCTTTAATTTTCTTCTAATATGTTCAAGATTATGCGTAGCTCCGGCAATACCATTTTGATAAGCCCCATACACATCGTTTGAACCATCATAAAAAAGCACATAATCCGGTCTGTAACCATCTCTTAACAATAAAATTAAGTGTATTATTTCTTGTAGAAATGTATATGCTGTCTCACCACAATTAATTACTTTAAAGTGATAACCATTTTTGGATAATATTTTTGAAAGAGAAGAAGGAATCGTAAAATTGTCTCTTGCGCCACTTCCCCACATGGTTGAGCCTCCAAACATATAGATAGTTTTTTGCTTGGATTTTTCTTCTGATTTCAACTTTGGCTTCCAAGTCTCACGGAAACCATCACTATTAACATTTGTGTATTTACTATGGTATTCTCGCCTGTCCCATCCTATGAATGGTTCATAATCAGCATTCCATGCTTTTCCATGATCTTTCCAAAATTCATAACTCCACTCTTTTCCTCGATATGGTGAAAGTAAACTTTTTCTATTTATTTTGGTATCGTTATTATCGATTGCATAATGTCCAACATTTAATGCTAATTCTACTGAAAACATAATTAAAGCTATATAAATGAAAGCGAAGATTAGTTGCTTTGCGTTGTTTCTGTAAACCAGCAACATTGAACCAACAATTAAAGCGCCTACATCAAGGAGTAAAAATGATACCTGAATATGAACAGAGAAAGCAGCATTTCCGAAAAATGCAAAATATGTAAACTGATTGAACAAAAATGCTAAAGAAATACAAATCACCCCTAATATAACAAAGATTAAACTTGATCTATTATTGTTTTTCATAGTCTTCGCAGTCCAACTTTTTGGCAATTCTGTAATTCCAACAAGAGTCTGTTGATTTATCCTTTTTTTCATCCAATAAATAATCAGCTATTCTCGGTGAACCTCTAATTTTGTTTTTCTCAAGGATTTAGGCAGGCATTAGCTATAAAGTTGGAATTAAAGTAGAAGAATAGTTGAAAATACATGAGTTATTTTTTTGAAATATACTAAGGGCGGTCCCCAATTCCGAATTTAGGCGCCGCTATCCTATATGGGCAGGGAGGCATCAAAAAAAATGATTGAGGGAAAGAATGTTGTAGCATCTCTGGGAATCTAGGCGGAAAGCGGAGAAAACAAGCCTCAACCTGAAGCAACAGGAGTAACCTGTTTATTTGAGCTAAGTAAATTACGGGATTGAGGGAACGGCACTGCCGAATCAAAAGCCTTCATTCGGTTTATAGAGGCCTTCGTCGCGCTGAATGAACTGAGCATTCAACATATTAAACTTCTTCTCTTCTTCGGGGTCTTTTTCTGTCAGGATAAAGTTCCCAATCACCAGGGCATCTATTCCCGTTCGCATGTAGCAAGAATATGCGTCCATTGGGGTGCAGACAATAGGCTCGCCTCGAACATTAAATGAAGTGTTAAGTAACACGGGAATTCCAGCCTTCTGTTTAAAAGCGGAAAGCAGGCTGTGAAAGCGAGAGTTGGTTTTGCTGTCAACGGTTTGGAGCCTTGCGCTGCCGTCAACGTGGGTTATGGCTGGCAGGAGATCCCTTTTTTCGGGAAGGACTTGAGGAATTAAAAGCATATAGGGTGATTCAATTTTGAGGTCAAAATAATTAGAGGCTTCTTCCTTCGTAACTGAAGGGGCGAATGGACGAAATTCTTCTCTGAATTTGACCTTGCTGTTGACAATGTCCTTCATATTTGGGTTTTTGGGGTTTGCCAGAATCGAGCGGTTACCAAGACCCCTCGGCCCAAATTCCATCCTCCCCTGGAACCAGCCAATACATTTATCCTCTGCCAGCATTTTCGCTGTTTCGTCTATGAGTTGTTCATCGTCAAATCTTTTATAACTGGCATTGTAGGCTTTTAAGACTGCCTCAATTTCTTCATTTTCGAAATCTGGCCCCCAATACGCATGTTTCATCTGAAATTTCCGAGGATGGTTTAAGGATAAATGATGGAAGGCCAAAGCCGCTCCCAAGGCGCATCCGCTATCGCCAGCCGCAGGTTGAATAAATAAATCTTTAAAACCCGTTTTTTCCAGGATCCTCCAGTTAGCGACACTATTTAAAGCAACTCCCCCGGCTATGACAAGGTTGTCTAAACCAGACTCGCGATGAAGATTTGAGGCTATGCCTACGATCAAGTCCTCCACGATTTTTTGTCCAGAGGCCGCCACGTCCGTATAAAATTGATCGATCTTCTCGTCCTTTTTCCGCCTGGGTTTTCCGAAAAGCTGTTCAAATTTTGAGTTGATCGACTCATTGGCGGAATAGTGATAGGAAAAAAAGTCCATTTTCATCCGAAAGCTTCCGTCTTCTTTTATGTCAACCAGTTCAAGGAACTTATCAACATAGCGCGGCTGGCCATATGGGGCGAGCCCCATAACCTTCCATTCGGCGTCGTTGACTTGAAAACCCAAGTAGGAGGTTAAAGCGCTATAAAGCAGCCCAATGGAGTGGGGAAACTTCATTTGCTTTTCAACGGTAAGTTCAGTGCCTTTGCCATAACCAATGGTCGTCGTCGTCCATTCACCAACGCCGTCAATAGTTAAAATGGCCGCCTCGTCAAAAGGGGATAGGAAGTAAGACGAGGCCATATGAGACAAGTGATGCTCAGAAAAATATATATTTTCAGGATCAACGACAAGCTCTTCGGAAATCTCTTTTCTCATATTCAGGCGACTCTTTAACCAAAGAGGGACCGCTCGCTTGAACGCTTTAAAAGACCGCGGCCACTGAGATACATAAGTTTCTATTATCCTATTGAACTTAACAAACGGCTTTTCATAAAAAACAATGTAGTCTACTTCATTAGCGTTAATTCGAGCTTCGTTCAGGCAATACCTAACGGAATTATGGGGGAACCCGCTGTAATGTTTCTCACGCATAAAGCGTTCTTCCTCGCCTGCTGCGATCAACTCTCCATCCTTCAATATGCAGGCAGCAGAATCGTGATAGTAGCAAGAAATGCCTAAGATATATTCGGCCATTAGGTTTTTCTTCCTACGATGAGATAATACCCCCCCGTTTCTCTAAGGGAAATAATCCATCCGAGCTGTTTTAAAATATGCGCGCTACGGCTGTTTTTCCAGCCGTTTACCGGCGATTTTTTAAAAATCATTTTAGCATTGCCCTCTTTACGGAATAGTTCAATGGGGGGAATGGAATTGACATATTCTACCTGGTTTTTTTCATACCAACCCAGGAGTTCGTCAATTGAATGGGAGAGTTCGTGAGGGTGCGAATATTGGTCGTCGAACCAGGAGTCTTGTTTTTCACAATCTTCTTCGTCCTTAACGAGCATATCCTGTATAGCTTCCCTTTTTTTTTGCTGATCATTCACATAACGCCAGTTAACCCAGGTGCGTTTCAGACGCAAAAACATCCTCCCGTATTTGTTATACAAACCAATGACAACCAAGGTCCCTTTTTTTGAAAATTGCATTAAATTCGAAAAACCAAGGTAGGGGTTATTGGTATGATGAAGGACGCCGTTGCAAAAGATATAGTCAAAACGCTCGCCCGTATCTTTTAACTCAAGCAAATTCGCTTGGCGAAAGGAAGCGCTGTCAAGTTTCAGTTTTGCTTTGAGTTCCTTTGCCTTTGCTAAAGATTTTTCCGTAAAATCCATCCCCACGACGGTCCTGCCTTTCAGGCTTAACAAACAAGCAAGTTGGCCCGTGCCGCATCCTGCGTCGAGGATGCTTTTCCCGTATGGGATTTGGTCATGAAGCAGCCTGGAGTAGATGTTAGCATTTTTATACAGATCGTCTTTTATGATAAATTTATTAATATCGTAACCTGGAAAAGGGCTTTCGTTATAAAAATCACTTACCAGGCTCCCTATCTTAACGTCTTCTTCTTTTAAAGCCACGTCTGTAACTCCCTCCTTAAAAAAGGCGTTTCATTCCTGCGAGAGACGTGTCCACTTTCTTTCTTGCGTCCCAATAGCTCTTGGCATCTTTATTTAGCTTCAGCCTCAACGGATCGGCAAACCTAATCAAACTAAATATCGGGACGACAGCAAAGTAAATTCCCGCCATCAAAATAAAGGTTTGAGCCTTTACCACTTTTTGGCCAAAGCTTTTCCATTTTTGTTTAAAACCCTTTTTTTTCATCAGTCTACTTTAGAATAGGACATAAATCATCGGGGCCAATGCAGACGTCTCGGCAAAGATGATTATAGAGCCCGCTATCAAAAGAAGTATAATAAGCGGTATCAACCAATACTTCTTTTCTTCTGTTAAAAAAGCCAAATATTCTTTAAGTAAATTCACCGAGCCTCCTACATTGTTTTATAAGAAATATTTTAGGTTAGTTATATTTTAGAATTCATTTCAAGCTTTATGATTTTAAGCGCCTCGTCGGCGATAAAGCTATGACCTTTTTCGGAATAATGGACGTTATCGACAAAATATTTATATTGTTCTTTTTGGGAATCGAATAAGCGGTCAAGGGGAACGATTTTTAAGCCGTATGATTTCGCCAGTTTTTCGTTTATTTCGGTTAACTTGTCCCGTAATTTTATCCAAGGAAAGTACTGTTTCGAATTCGGATATACTTTTTCCGCAGCTATCCTCTCTTGGGGCGTCATACTTTTACTAATATAAAAAGGCGCATTAAACAAAATCACTTTAATGTTATTTTCTTGTGCTAACGTTACGATATTCGTTATATTGTTTTCGTAATTTTGAAAAATCATTTTGTTGGCAAGAATGGCTTCTCCCATTTTAATAAAATCCGGGTCGTGCTTGATTTTTCCATAACCGGTTAAAACATTCCTGGTTTTAGACCAAAGGACGCTTTTTTCCGTCATAACACTAACGAATTTTCTGTGGTAATATTCAATGTTCTTTTCAGCATGACCCTCCATGATGATATTGGTTGGGTCTTTTGCAATAATATTTTGATTGAAAGTTAGCGGGTTTTTACTATACAGCGCCTTTGTGAAATCATTCCATCCCACTGCCACTATAAACATGTCCGGTTCGAATTTTATTAAGGAATTCTTGAAGAATTTTAATACATCGAAGGAGGAATAGCCTGGAACCCCCGCGTTAAGGACCTCATAATGGAACTCATCGTTTTCTTTATTTAAAGACTTCTCAATCAACTTGGAATAAGTTTTGTCTTGATTTGTGTAATGGTGCCTGTGCCATCCAAATACGGCTGAATCACCCGCGATAATTACCCGATAAGAATTACTTTCTTTTTTTGCGGAAAATTCTTTTTCTCTTAAACCCTTGGAGTTTATCTTTATTCCCAATTTGGGGTTATTGTAGTTAGGGTTTAATTTGTAGCCTAAAACTGGGTCCGGGATTTTAAGCGGCTCGGCTAGCTTAAAAAGAAGTTTTACATTATAATTCGTTCCATATTTTTGGTAGTATAATACCCTTCCAATTCCCTCTCCGATCAAAAAAAGGATGACTAAAGTGAATAGGGAAAATAATATTTTTTTATATGATGCCTTGTTCCAGATCATTGTCCTCAATGGCCTCTCCTCTTTAAATATTTATTACGCCTTGTGGAATTTGTAGCTAAATTGGCAGGAGACCTTTTAAGGCAATCAATGGAAGGTCGGGGAATGTACCCAGGCTAGGAAATATTCGATGACGACGTCTTCTTGTTCTTCGCCTCAGCCGATAGTTTTTTTGCTCGTTTTCTAAGTAATTCCTGCAAAAAGCTCGAAAAAACTATTAGAAATATTATATTCTTTTCGCCAATGTTGAGTCAATAAATCCATGATTGAAACCACGTTAGATTTGCTCTACCAACCTTCACGCCCTTTAGTTGCAAAGCAGCTTTTTGTCATGTAGACGTGTATTCACATATAGAATCTTAATCAACAAAAGAGCAATGTCATTAAGTCTTTTGAGATTCCATTTTTTTAAGTAAGCTGTCAACAAATTCAAAATCCTCATCTGTATCAATGTCCATACAAAAAGAACCGTCGGAAGCCACAGGGACTACATCTTCTATTCCGCAAAGTTCCTCAACTGGAATGTTAAATGGAAGGTCTGTTTCCCCTTTATCAAAATGATCTTCAATTATTTTTATAAATTTTTTAGCTGCGCCTTTCTTCAGCTTGTAAAAACCACACGCCGCCGCATTTATCTCTTCTTGATTCATTTTTTTTCTAACTTTTGTAATTTTATTACCATCAATGGAAATTTTTAACACATCATCACGTCTAATTGCTTCAGCGCTGATATCCACTAGCATTCCGGCATTTACATCAGACTCAAGGATTTTTTTCACGTTCTCTTTGTTTATGATGATGTCACTTACTGTAAAAATAGTGTCGTCATTAAAATGATCCCGCGCAGCCCATAAACTGGACATATTGCCGGAAGTATCATAATTTTCGTTGAATGCATATACTATTTTTTTCCCTTTATATTCATAACCAATCGCCTTTTTAATGAGTTCCGCCTGATAACCCACTACTATGACAATAGTTTTTACCATTTCTATTGCAACAGCTTCCATAACCCTTTCTATTAACATTTTTCCATTAACCTTGAGTAAGGGTTTGGGCACTTTTCCCTGCAACATTTTTAACCTTGAACCTCTTCCAGCAGCGCAAATTACTACATTCATAAGAATTCCACCTCCGAAAGAGATGTCATATTGATTTGTTCAATAACCACATTCCGGGGTTGGCCGGCCAAGAAATAAGCTATATCGGCAATGGTATTGGGTTGAATAACCTGCCCCTGTTCTTTTTTCGTCAGGGCCTTGGCTCTTTTCAAAATAAAACCCGTGTTCACCGTTGCAGGAGAAATAATGGAGGAGCGGATCCCATTTTTAGCTTCTTCGAGATTAATGGATCTTACCAAGGAAAAGAGTGCCCTTTTTGTTGCCGAGTAGGCAACGCCTGACAGGCTTGAGGTTTTGACACCAGCGCTGGAGCCAATTTGAATGATGGTGCCACCCTTATTTTTTCTCATATTAGAGCAAACAGCTCGGCAAATATTGATCGCTCCGGTTAAATTAGTTGATATGATATCTTGAGTTTCCTTATCAGCCATATCTTTTAAAGTTCTGTTGGTAACATTAATCCCGGAGGAATTAATAAACACACTAATTTCATAACTTTTTTTGTTCAATTGCTCCATACATTTTTTGATACTGGAAGCCGACTTTATATCCATTGTTAAGTGTGAACACAAACCTCCCTTGGCTTTAATTTCTTTACAAACATTAACCAGCGATTCTTTTTTTCGGCCAGCAATAAAAACATTGTAACCGCCTTCAGCAAACTTTTTCGCGCAGGCTCGCCCAATACCGGATCCTCCTCCTACTATTAAAATGATTTCCTTTTGTTGATTTTTCATATCAGCCAAAATAATAAAT
>JAJDAS010000453.1 GCA_029261755.1 Nitrospinia bacterium | reverse complement strand
TTTGCAAAAGGAACTACACCCAGCACCGGACGCCCCACCATCTCTTCAAACATGGTGATACCGGGCTGGAGAAGAGTTTGGTCTCCTCTAAACTTATTGATGAGAAAACCCTTCACTAGTTCCTTGTACTTATCCGGGAGCAGATCGAATGTCCCTTTCATCCAGGCAAAGACTCCCCCCCGGTCGATATCACCCACAATCAAAACCGAAGCTTGGGCATATTTCGCCATTCGCATATTTACCAGATCGGTGGCTTGCAGGTTGATCTCCGCCGGACTACCGGCCCCTTCGATGATGATGAGATCGAATTCCGAAGCCAGGGAATCGTATGCCTCTTGCACCACCTTTTGGTGTTCCGGGAAGTCTTTGTAGTAATCACGGGCATTTTTATTCCCTTTTGGCTTGCCCATGAGAACCACTTGTGAATGATTATCCGCGTTAGGCTTTAAAAGGATGGGGTTCATCCGCACATCCGGGTCCAGCCCACAAGCCTCCGCCTGGTAAACCTGTGCACGTCCCATTTCCAATCCATCGTAGGTGACAAATGAGTTCAAGGCCATATTTTGAGCCTTGAAAGGAGCCACCCGCACCCCTTTTTCAGCAAAATAGCGGCAAAGAGCTGCAACCAGGACGCTTTTCCCCACACCGGAACCGGTGCCTTGAATCATAATGGATTTAGTTTTTTGGGGAGACATGTAATTATATTTAAGAAAGGAGATTTAGGAGCAAACACACTAACTTAATTGGAAATTGTAAATTTAAAAATGCAAATTTTTTTGAGGCATATTTTCAGTCATCGTTGTTTGTGAACCTTGAACCGTGAACCGTGAACCCCTGAACCGTGAACCTCTACCTAGTCAAACTCATTATAAAGTCCAATGCAAAAAATAACAATTTAGCAAACAAAATTCCATTATATACCCACTCCGATCTGCTTTTAGGCCTTTTTCTTTGGCTCTTTAGTTTCTGTAGATTTATGTGGTACTTTGGGACACGCAAGGGGGAAGTATTCTCTGGCTTAAAAAGCGACCAAGGATTGCCCGGAGCAGAGAATCGTGGAAGGCTTGAATTCTGAGACTTAAGGCACTTTCAAAAACTCTCTTTACAACCCCCTAGCCCCCTTAACAAAACTAATCTTTACCCACATCTTTTGAATTTAAAGGCCCGGAGGGGCGAAAGCGTATAGCCGGGGGTGAGCCTTGGGAACCAAGGCATAGCCCCCGGTGTAAAGGCACAAAAATATTTGAGCCCTGAAAGGGTGGAAGAAGAAAAGGACCGTTTGGTCAATTTTGTTTCGAAAAACAACCCAGACCAACATATTTGCCCCAAACCTTTCACCCCTTTGGGGCTTTTAATTTGTGTGTGTTTTTTTCCGGGGGCTGCGTCCCCTCCAGGGACTTACCCCCGGCTATATGCTTTCGGCCCTCCGGGCCTAAAAAGTATGATAAATCACCTTCGCTAACTTGTGAGTAAAGATTAGCTTAACAAGGGGGGAGTTAGTGGTAGGTTTCTTTTAAAAAGTGAGTTTCTGGATGTGCTCTTAACGCGTTAAAACCTAGTGAAATGGGATAATGGCGAAAAAAAAGAGAAAAAATCTTAAATTTGACAAGCTTAAGAAAAAACATAAGGAAGCGGACAACAAATTTATTAGGCGCTTTGCATGGAATTATTTCCTCTGCATGGCGGCCTTTTTCTGCTTAATAAAGATAAAATTTATTCAGGATATCATTGATATTAACGGCTTATACACGGAATATATTGTGGTGCTTGCCTCAAAGATCATTGGTTTTACCGGATTACCTTGTGCATATCAAGGCTCTTTATTGAAACTACCCACCATCACCTTAAATGTAAAGTTCGGTTGTAACGGCCTTGAAGTAGCGATGATATTCCTTATTGCACTTTTGGTTTACCCGGCTTCATGGAAAAAGAAGTTCATAGGGATTTCGTTGGGATTAATCTTTCTTCAGTTTATAAATTTAATAAGAATAGCGGGCTTGGCTTATGCTGGAGAATACTATAAATCCATGTTTAATTTATTACATTTTTATGTGGGCCAAGGCATCATGTTTGTGTTTGTGCTGTTTGCTATTCTTTTTTATTTGAACTTTGAAGAGGGGTTCTCTAAAAATTTACAAAAAAATAAAATTGTAATTTCTTTGTCCATTTTTGCGGTTTCCTTTGTTCTATTTTTGGCCTTATGGTTACAGGTTAAAGATAGTTATAACAAGGGTCTTGCCTATATGGCCTCCCATATTACCGCTTTTGTAAAAGATGTGCGCTTTGAGAGTATCGAAGGGGAGAAGGAAAGTTTAACCGTCTTCTTTTATATCCATAAGCCAGGGAATAAGGGAAAGGCACAGATGGGGATGGAAGGGGTTGGAGTTTATACCCGTTCCACACCGTTAATATTTGGAATATTTGGGGGGCTCTTTTTCTTCATTAAAAGGAGAAAAAGAGCTTATTTGGAAGGGGTATTAATTTTAGTTTTAATTCACCTGCTTTATTTCGCCACTTCGGAAATTATGGGACTGTCCACTATAATGGCAAAAGAAGGAATAGAGAACACAACAGGTTTTTGGATGTGGTTTTGGAATTTTTTGGTGGACTTCGCTATTTGGCTGGTTCCATTTTTCGTAGGGGGAGTTACCTTTTTCAGGTTTTCCGAATTCTCACTTTCTAACCAGCCTGGCCAATTAAACCAATTGTCAAGGAAACAATAACCCGCAACTCCCTTTGCCCCTTCTGCTTTTTTTTTCAAATCCGTCCTCTGCCTACTGCCTTACTGCATACTGACACTGCCTTACTGCTCTCTCTTCAGGGAATAAAACATCCACAGGCCCGAAAGCGTGGCCAGGAAGATCATCCCCCACTCCGACATGGTGGGAATGGGGAATTCGGCATCCCAAATAGTTAAAACTGCAGGGGTATTGGTGGAGCCCAGGGTGGCGTTGGAGGCGTTAGACAGGGTCAGGGTTACTGTTTCACTCCCTTCGTCCAATGAATCATTGTTAGGCGTGACCGTAAAGGTTTGGCTGGTAGTGCCCGCGCTGAAGGTGAGGGTGCCGCTAACGGCGGTATAGTCTGTCCCAGCCGTTGCCGTGCCGTCGCTGGATGCGTAATCCACGGTTACGCTGCTCGCTGATGCTGCGCTTAATTCCACCGTAATGGTTAAGGACCCTTCTTTTTCCGTGCCATTGTAAGTGGCGCTGCTGAAATCAACCGTGGTGGAACTGGAAATTTTCGCCGCAAAGGCTTCTACATTACCTGTGTATGCCGTTACAGGCGAGCCCCAGGTAGCGTCGGTATAGCCAGACACATAAACATTGTCGCTACTGTCTACGGCTATTCCACGAATCGTATCAGTGCCGCTTCCCCCCAGAAAGGTGTTCCAGGTGAGGGCGCCCGCACTGCTTAATTTCGCGGCAATGCCGTCAGTTCCGCTTGTGTATGCCCTTCCGGGCGAGCCCCAGGTGGCGCCGGATTTGCCACTAACATACACATTGCCGATGCTGTCTACGGCTATTCCATAAGCAGTATCATTACCGCTTCCCCCGATGAAGGTGTTCCATGTGAGAGCGCCAGCGCTGCTTAATTTCGCGGCATAGCCGTCAACTCCGCTTGTGTATGCCGTTACAGGCGAGCCCCAGGTGGCGCCGGAAGAACCGCTCACATAGACATTTCCGCTGCTGTCTACGGCGATGCTCTCAGCAGCATCAGCGCCAGTTCCCCCGAGGAAGGTGTTCCAGGTGAGGGCCCCGGCGCTGCTTAATTTCACGGCATAGCTGTCAGCTCCGCTTGTGTATGCCCTTACAGGCGAGCCCCAGGTGGCGTCGGTATAGCCGGCCACATAAACATTGCCGCTGCTGTCTACGGCTATTGCACCCCTAGTCTCAGCGCCAGTTCCCCCGAGGAAGGTGTTCCAGGTGAGGGCGCCAGCGCTGCTTAATTTTGCGGCAAAGGCGTCATATCCAGCAGTGTATGCCCTTACAGGCGAGCCCCAGGTGGCATTAGAGAAGCCGCCCGCATATACATTGCCGCTACTGTCTACGGCAATATTATAACCTTCGTCATCAGTACCACTCCCCCCCAGGAAGGTGTGCCAGGTGAGAGCGCCTGCGCTGCTTAATTTCGCTGCAAAGCCGTCTTTTCCACTTGTGTATGCCGTTACAGGCGAGCCCCAGGTGGCGCTGGAATAGCCGGTCGCATATACATTGCCGCTGCTGTCTACGGCTATTGCGTAACCAATATCAGCGCCGCTTCCCCCCAGGAAGGTGCTCCAGGTGAGGGCGCCTGCGTTGCTTAATTTCGCCACAAAGGCATCCTCATTACCTGTGTAGGCCCTTACAGGCGAGCCCCAGGTAACAAAGGAATAGCCGGCCACATAGACATTGCCGCTGCTGTCTACGGCTACTCCATAAGCAAAATCGTCATCAGTGCTTTCCCCCAGGAAGGTGTTCCAGCTTAATGTCGGGTCGATTACCAAAGGATAAGAAGCGTCATATTGGCCCGCCTGAAACCCGATTTCTTTTTCTCCCAGTTGAGAAAACCGGACGTCCACATAAACGCGGTTACCATTAATCTCCTGCCATGCCACGGGAGCGGATTCTTTTAATTGACCCGTTTCAAAAGCCAGCAGGAGGCTACCGGATTTATCAATTTGAACCGAGACGTTGTATCGTAATCTTATTTGGTTTACACCCCCCTTGGTGCCCCTTGAGGATGTTGGGGCTACATAGTAGGTGCTCTTGGCCACGCCCCCTTGCTCCCTTTCGTAGACCAGGTCCACACCTTCCCAAAGGTTTGCGTACCGTATGGACCCGAGAGGTTTTGCTTTCCCATCCTCTGACCCCTTTTGTGTTAATTGTTTTCCTGCCTCTGTGCCTTTGTGCCTCTGTGCCTCGCTCTTCTGCCCTTTGTCTAACGCGCCTTCCTCTTTTGGAACCACAGGATTGCCGTCCACAAACTCCACCTTAAGGGCGTGGTCCATCGCAGCCAGGAACATTTCACCTTGCCGAAAACCCAGGATGTGCCCGCCGGAAGTATATTGCAGAAGGGAGTTGTCCCCTTGGGGAACGCTTTCCCGATCTTCCTTTGCCGCCGTGACGGATGAGGATGCCCACGTGCCGTTGTACTTAAAGGGTGTTGGATAAAGAAATGCAAAACCAGCTGCCAGAACGGCCAGGCAAAAGAAGATATTTACTGACTGATTGCGTAATGGTTGTACCATTTTGATCTCCTTACAAAAAATTTCATAAAAAGAGTAACTACTTAGGCAGAAGGCACAGAGGCACTAATGCACAAAACTGTGAACCTTCCACCCACAAAGCATATTTGAATTGGCGCCACTGTCTGTTTTTCAAGAGATTGAAACTAATTGCTTTCACCTACAGATTGCGTATGAAGTCCAACTTTGTGCCTTCTGCCTTTACACCTAATGTTTTACGCCTTTTTGCCTAATCTTTTAAGAAATCATCGCTATCCGATCTACAAGCTCATCAAACATTACTGGCTTTTCAATATAATTGAGGCAACCTCTTTTTATAAGTTCCAAACGTACCCATGAAGGAAAATATCCACTTACTACCAGAATCGGCATATGAATCTCCGCCTTTTTGAGTTCGTCTATGAGTTCCAGGCCAGTCATGTTGGGCATTTGCAAATCGGTGACCAGTAAGTGGAACTTATTTCCACTTGCCTTAGAGTCCAATGCCAGTGTTAAGGCTTCCTTTCCGTCTTCCGCCGTGGTGACCTCGTTTCCAGCCGCCTTTAAAATACTCTGAAAGCTTTCCAGAATCATTTCATCATCATCGGCAAGCAAGATTCTTTTCTTCAGGTTTAATGTATTCATTGCATCATCCCCCTTTTAAAGTTGTTTGATTTTGTATAGAGCAAGAGGTGGCGCTAATTCTCAATCTAAAATTTATTACTGTCTTCTGTCCTCCGTGGCTACATCTTTTTCTCGCACCAATGTTATAGATGGTCCACTCCTTGTAAGCCTGTCGTTTAGGTTTTTATAGTTGACGGCAAATTTATTTAAATCCATTGCTTCAATGCTTTTAAGTTCCGCGCTCGTAAAATAAAGTCCATACTTCAGAGCTGCTTTAACTCCTAATAACCGGATTTCCTCAAAAAAATCCTCATCAGTAAGCAATTTGCCTAAAAATCTTTCTATATGTTCCTGGCTCATACCCAATATAAAGCAAAAGGGATGCCGTTTTGTAATATCTTTAAATTCAAGTAGTTAGGGTTTTTAACAGGAAATATTGTGCGGCATATACAAACAGGGTATGACGAGGAGGGGCAATCGATGATTGATGATTGGAAATTGAGGATTGGAGACTAAAGATTGGGGATTGGAGACTGAGGATTGGAAAACGCTTACCGGTAAAAAATGTTTCTGTCTTTTTTTAGTATTTTAGCCGCTTTGGATTTATTATTATCGCAGTGCTTGAGAATAGTTTCCTTAACTTTACTAAAAATATTATCCAGAGAAGCCTTGTCCTCAGGCAATTTAAAATTAAAATCAACCATCCCTGAAACAGGCTCGCCCGGCTTTGCCCGGCCTCTAAGATGTTCCACCTGCAACAGCTCGTTATCAGACAATATAGCCGCCCGTTCTAAGCTGTTTTTTAATTCACGAACGTTACCGGGCCATGAGTAATTTATAAGATAATCCATTGCTTCTTTTGATATCCCAGGCAACGGCCTTCCGAATTCCTCTCTGAAATAATTCAGGAAATGATTTGCGAGTAACGGGATATCCTCCTTGCGCTCTCTAAGCGGCGGTATGGTTATGGGAAAGGCAGTGATTCGATGGTAAAGGTCCTCCCTGAAACGGCCATTTCCTACCATTTCTTCCAGGTTCCTGTTTGTTGCGACAATCACTCTCACATCGGCCTTGATACTAGTATTTGATCCAAGTCTTTCGTAAGTCCGCTCTTCAAGCACTATTAAAAGCTTGGCCTGTAGGTCCAGTGGCATATCTCCTATTTCGTCCAAAAGAATGGTTCCTTTTTGAGCCAGATCAAATTTACCCTGCCTGCTTTGGTCCGCTCCTGTAAATGCCCCTTTTACATGCCCGAAAAGCTCGCTATCAAGAAGAGTGGCGGGCATGCCAGCGCAGTTTACTGAAACGAAATTATATTCCATCCTTTTCCCTTCAGCGTGTATTGCTCTTGCCAGAAGGCCTTTACCACATCCGTTTTCGCCAAATATCGCTATTGTCGTATTCGGAATGGCTGCGACTTTTTTTGTCTTTTCTAAGACATCTTTCATTGCCTTTGAGTTTGTGACCATGTTATTAAGACCTAACCGGCTGCGCAGTTGGGTTTTTAATTTTATATTTTCTTCGTTTAAGCGGTAATAATTGAGGGATCTGCTAATAATGGAGAGCAGTTCGTCAAAGTTATAAGGTTTTTGAATATAATCCACAGCCCCCTGCCTGATGGATACAATGGCGGAATCGATGGTTCCCATTCCGGTTAACATAATAAATGGTATTTCTCCATATTGCTTTTTTACTTCTATTAGGAGTTGAAGGCCGTCCAGGCGTGGCATACTCTGGTCGGATAAAATGATGCCGACCTCTTCTTTTTTTAATATTTCGAGGGCTTCGATTCCATCATCGGCTAAAAGGCACCTGAATCCCCGGTTGGTGAGTTTTTCCTCAAGCACTTTTTGCTCGACTTTATGGTCTTCTACTATTAGCACTGTATAGTTTTCAATAGACTTCATAATTTTAAATTTCCAATCATTCCGTTTCACGTTCTTAGTGGTAAAACTTGTGGTGAGCTAATACAAAATTTCCTTTTTCAAACTTTCAGATATTTCCTTAAAGCATTCCTTTAAATCCTCCAGTTTCTCAGGAATTTTTTCCATAGTTCCGGCAATTCCCATTTCCTCAAGCTCACTCACAAGTTTATATAGCTTATCGGAGTCTATTTGCGTGGCCGATCCCTTTATCCTGTGGGATGATTTTGAAATCTGACCATAATCTTCTTTTTCCATAGCGCTTATTATAAGCGAAATCTGCAAAGAGGTGTCATCTAAAATCCATTTCACCAGGTGCTTTACTTTTTCTTCATTGTAATTAAATGTTTCTCTTAAGTTTGCCAGATCCAACAATATGGTGGTCTTCCTTTTTGAAGTTCGTTTCGCTGTCATTTGGCTACTCCACCCATAATAGTGTTAGGTGTGGGCTGCAAATGTGACAGCCTACCAAAAAACATTGTCCAGGACAAACGGGGTCACAATTAAATTAAAGTTGTAACTACTTAAGAACAAAGGCATAAAAACAAAGGCAATGCATACCCACTCAGACCCTTTGATGCCTTCGTCATAAATTTGACCAAGGCCCTCAAAAGTGTATCATTTTTTGCACACACTTTTTCGTTTAATGATAAGTTTTGAGATTATTTCATATTTAATTCCTTTTAAATTCAGCTATTTACAAAAGGTATGGGTATTGCTCTAAGGTAAGTGAACATCAATCAAATCATTTTTTTTGAAAGGATAGTAATGATGCTTTGCAAAGACATGGTTCCCAAAACACTGGGTAGGTTTGAGATCATAGAGGAACTCGACAGGGGAGCCATGGGAGTGGTTTACAAGGGGATTGATCCTAAAATCGAGAGGACCATAGCGTTGAAAGTGATAAATTTTCATGATGCCGAGGAAGGCAGTGAGATGCAAACACGTGAAAGGCTTATGGTGGAAGCGCAAGCGGCTGGACAGTTGGCCTCTCCAAACATCCTCACCATTTTTGATGTGGGAGAAGAGGACAAAGTTTCCTTCATCGCCATGGAGTTGGTTGAAGGTGGAACGCTGAAAGAGATGATCGAGAAGCAAGCTTTTCAGGATTACAACCAAATCATCGGCATTACCAGGCAGATCGCGGAGGGACTGGAAGAGGCTCACCAAAAAGGGATCATCCATCGTGATATCAAACCAGCCAATATTCTGATGTACGATGCCCATACTCCAAAAATCGCCGACTTCGGATTGGCCAGGTTCCCCAACTCTAATATTACCAATTCCGGCATTGTTTTGGGGACTCCACATTATATGGCCCCGGAACAGGTAAAAGGAGTTAAAGCCGATGAGCGCTCGGACCTCTTTGCCCTGGGACTCGTATTCTATGAAATGTTGACAGGGAGCCAGGCTTTTTCAGGAGAGAATTATGCGAGCATACTGTATCGTGTGGTACACGAAGAACCGGTCCCACCCCGCCAAATCGTATCGAGCCTACCTGAAGGTATGGACCAATTCATGAAGAAAGCTCTTGCCAAAGATCCGGATGAGCGGTTTCAGTCGGCTCAGGAATTAATAAAGGGCCTGGAGCAGTTGCAAGGTGAAATTCCATTTGAGGGTTACAACTGTGAGAAGGAAACCAAAATCGTTGGAGCGCCTACGCGGACTGAGACTGAACTTCCTTGCACTCCGTCAGGAAAAGGCAAACGTGTGGGCGCCATAGCTCTATTTTTGTCGATTTTGGTATTAAATCTGGTGGGTGATGCGGGAAAAGGAAACGCTCCATTCGCCCAAATTACCCACCAGATTCAAAGTTCACCTGGCATGAAGACTAAGGCAAGCAAACGGGAAACAACCTTTCCCTTGCATAGGTTTGCGCAAGCCACAAAGATCTCCTGGGAGATGAAAATAGCTGCCAAACTCCTGAAACCCATAGAGCTATGCATCGATCCGAATTTATATGTAGCCACTTCATCTACAGATTTGAAGCAACAATCCTCTCAAGATAAAGTCCAAATAGCGAAATTGGATTTTAAGCCCACTAAAACGAAACCAACAAAAAAAAGAGTTTCACGAAAATCGAGAAAACCCGAAAAAAAGAATGAAACTCAGAGCACTCTTGCTAAAAAAACTGAAATATATCGTAAAAAGATTTCTACGACAAGAACAATTCTCACATCCAACTTAAGCGTCAACTCCACACCCGAGGGAGCAATGCTTTATGTGAACGGTGAGTTGATGGGCGAAACTCCTTACCTAAACCTGAAACACCAACAGGAGACCTTAACACTACGGGTATCAAAAGCTGGTTTTAAAGATTACCAAAAAACCTTCACGCTGAAAGAGGACAGGATCTTCCATGTGTCACTAAAAATGGCATCCGGTCCCAAGAAGAAAAAAGGTTTCTGGGCTAAAATCTTCAACCCGGATGAAGGAAGGATTCTGATCAAGGTAAAGAAAGGTGACAAGATTGTCGTCGATGGGAAATACTACAAACCAAATAGAGTAGCGTCATTACGGAAGAAAGGTTCTTCCCAACCAAACAGGTCGCGGGAGGTGGAAGTGGCAACGTCCACAGGAAAGCATAACATTTACGTAATTCGCCAAGGCAGTAAGCCTTTTTTACAAACTGTTCATCTTAAGAAAGGCGAAACGTTGGAGGTTACTGCCAAGTTTCCGGGGTGAGATCTTTTTTAGCTGGTTTTTTGGGGAAGAATAGCTAATGAGATTCTGAAATTGGCTAGGCGGAGGGAATGTGTGGGAGGGTTAGCCGCTTTTTTAAAATTCAGAGTTTTTTAAGCAGCTAAAGGGATGGGGATTATTTCGTTATCATCAAAGATGGCGTTGGACAAAGAAAGTCCGTCTTTTAGGTGGGAATCAGGCGTGACGATGGAATTCTTCACGAGGCATCCTTCTCCGATAACCGCGCCATTGCCTAGGGAGTAAAAACCTTCCAGTCTTGCCGATGAAGATACTTTCGCTGAGGGAGAGACATAGGGAGGATGCCCTTGCCGGTGAAGGACATCATGTAGACGGAAATAAGAGGCAAGACTGCCTATGTCTTCCCAAAAACATTCCCGCGCAAAGCGATAACCAATCTTTACGCCCTTATCCATGAGACGTAAATAGATTTTGATAAGGTCCTCTTTCCTATCAGCCGGGAATTCCCGCAGAAGGTGGGTCCCAATGCAAGATATTCCCGTATAGGCCAACACTTGGCAATGAGGCTTCGTGGGAATGGCGCTTTTTCGACGAATATCAAGGACACTTCCTTCTCTATCTGTAATGACCTGATTGAACTCTTCCCGGTCAATAAGGACCATGGTGATGTCATTTTGCCTGTCCTGATGATGAGCCATCACTTCCGAAAGATGAATGTCCGCCCAAATATCCCCGTTGTGTAGCAAGAAAAAATCGTCGCCTCGCAAAAAGCGGGCTGCGGCGCCTATGCCTCCTCCGGACCCAAGAATGTCTTTTTCGGAAGAGTGGCTTATCCTGACACCATGTTCGTTTCCATCTTTCAAATCGTCCATTATCTGTTGGCCAAGATGATGGTTATTCACCACCATTTCCTTTACTCCATGCTCCTTGAGCTGTTGGATAGTACGATGGATTACAGGTTGGCCAAAAACAGTTAAAAGGGGTTTGGGTGTTTTATTCGTTAAAGGTTTTAACCTGGTTCCAAAACCGGCGGCTAGAATAAAGGCTTTCATGTTAAAAAAACGTCATTGGAAAAGCGTCATTTATAGTCATTTGCTTCGCTGTCATTTCGCATTTTCTTGCTTTGTACACGTTCGCAGGCTAATTTTTCAGGCCCAGAGGGCCGAAAGCATATAGCCGGGGGTGAAGCCCCATAAGCGCTAAGTTGTTTTGGGGCAATATTAATCCAAAAAATACTTAGAAACCTGACACTTACGACTTCTTCCTCTCTCAGCTAGTAATTTTGCAATATC
>JAJDAS010000452.1 GCA_029261755.1 Nitrospinia bacterium | reverse complement strand
ACCATGAGCGATTTCCCACAGTTCCACAGGTTCAACAACAAATTTTTTTTCTTTTTTTAAAACTACCTATTCGAAGCCGTTCTTGAAATGGTGCCAGCCTTAACTCAGCTACTTTTACCCATAGATATCGCTGAGGAGGCTAAAATCAAAAACATGGAACCGCGAATGAACGCGAATTTCCGCGAATAAAGAAAAACCAATATAGAAAAGATATATAGAGCACGGATGACGCAGATGACACGGATCTTCACGGATTTTAAAAATATCCGTGCAAATCCGCGTTATCCGTATCATCCGTGTTCCATTTAAATTTAAAATATCTTTGGTTAGAATTACCCAAAAAATTTATCACATCGCGCACACACACTATTCCTTCCATATTCATTGCCTAATGCCCCCTTTTTACTCAAAAGCGTTCTGGCTTCTACGTAAGATGGGTTGTTCCAGATTTCACGGAAGCTTTGTTTGTTCAGGTTTCCGAAGTCGCCTGTTTTATCGCCCGTATAATAATTGCAACAAGGGGAAACCCCGCCATCCCAATTGATAAATGCGGTCCGGTAAAGCCAGGAACATGTTTTAAGGTTTTCAATGCCTTTTGGGGTCAAGGTTTTAAAATTGTATTGACCCAGGGACTCATCTTCGGGAAGCCATCTCTCTCGTTGGGAATGGTCTTTAATATCGATCCCTATGCATGAATACCGCATCCCCATACCAAGTTCGTTCGCCAGGGCCTTTGCTTGATCCCGCATTTGGGCGTTATGTTTCATAATGAGAAATTGACCATCCAGATAGGGAAAATCCTTCTTCATCTTTTTCTTAATTTTCTGAAAGGTTCGTATATTGTTCAAAACCTTTTCAAAATCTCCGCCAACCTGATATTTTTCGTAGCTATCCTGGTCGATTCCATTGATGGAAATAATAAGGTGTTCCAAGCCGGAATGGAGTATCCCTTCCATTACACCTTCATCAACGGTATTGAAGTTGGTGGTTATTCCCACCGCAATATTGTTGTCGGTAGCGTATCGGACCATCTCCAGAGTTTTTTCATAAATAAAAGGCTCGCCGAACCCATAGAGGTTAATTCGATAGACGTACTTTCCGATTTCATCCACCAAGCGGTTAAAAATAGTGTTATCCATTTTTCCATAGCCCCTGGCCCCTTCGAAATCATGGGCTTTCCGGCTTTCATAGCAAACCGGGCATCGAAAATTGCAGATATTGGTGGATTCTATTTTTAGAACATAAGGAAGCCCTTTAAGGTGGCTGGCGCGTTTCCTTAGGTCGGACTCAACTCGAAGAAGATTGGTAAGTTTCGCCGGGGTGCTATGGTGAATTACGGACTGGAAATAACGTTTTAGGCGAAGTGCCTTGCTGAGACCCATGGTCTCCACCGGCAATCGTAGAAGTTTTTGAATGGCCAATTTTTAAAAGAAAGGAAAAAAGTTATGAATTACTTTTTTTCGCAAATCATAAGCCCTGGAGAAAATTCTTGCCAAAACATCCAATAGGCCGGATGTTCCATGACTCCTTTAGCCAAAGCATTTGCATAAAGCTGGGTATTATGTGTGAGATCCTTGTCGCGGTCATTGCTAAACTCCATGGAAATGGGAGGCCGAATATCCACGCAGTGCCGCCCATCCTGCGTGTGGTAGCAAAAAAGGGGTAGCATTTTAGCTCCTGTCTTCCGCGCCAGCGTAACAGGTCCACGAGGAAAAGATGTCTTTTGGCCCAAAAAGTCGATGAGGACGTCTTTTTTTCCCATGGGATTAAGCCCTCCTCGTCCATCTCCGGGAATCAACAAAATTTTATTTTCCTGCAGACACCGAAATGCCGGGCGAAGGGATCCTGTCATCCCGATATTAATAAAATTGGCCGGTATGGATGATTCGATTTTAAGGCGATTGCGTAAAGCCACTTTACGATGGACCCAACTTAGGCTTTTGTTCTCAGGTTCTCTTTGCCCCAACTGATTCATGGGATAGTCTTTATAACCAAGTGCAATCAGTGGAAATTGCATAGTGCCGAAATGAAGGTGGATCAAAATGACTCCTTTCCCTTTTTTCAGACTGGCATCCAAATGGTCTATTCCCCGGAATTCAATACAACGATCTATATTGGCTTTATTGAAAGCAGGGAATTTGAAGAACTCCAAAAGATGGACATAGTGCAGTTCCAGGTTCTTTCGAGCAATATTTAAGGCTTCTATTTTTTCTTTTTTCAGGGACCGGCAAATATTGAGAGCCATCACTGCAAGCCGGTTTTTGCTGTACAGCGACTCCAGCCAACCCATCATTTGCCCAGTTTTAAATACAACAGACAATGGGAGAAGTTGAACGATCCATCGAAAAGGATACCATATAAAAAGCCTTCCTAAATCACGAAGTATGGAGTCTTTAATTACCATAAATTTATCATTCTAATTGTAATCAAAGTTCGCTATTTATATACCCGATTTCGATCAACTTTCTGTAGATGGCATCCGCTACCAGGTGATTTCCTTCTTTATTAAAGTGTACCCTCTCGTGAAATATATGAGATAGGTTCATATTGTTAGTTAAGTCAATATATGGGATTTTATTTTCTTGGCAAAAGCTTACTAATTCCTGCTTTATTTTTTCATCGTTTATTTCCTTATCTTTATTCAAGAGTTTTACAGGAGGAATTAGAATCAATACAAATTTAATCCTTTTTTTCTTCCCGAATGTATGCATTTGTATTAAAAGGGATTTAGCCCGATTCATCATCTCCGCACTTATTAACACCCCTTTTTTCTTTTCAACTTTTTTTTCTAAAAAGTGAGATTTTAATGCTACATAGATGGCAGTCCTTTTTATAAAGCCAGGTATTTTGCCGCTTCTTGCATTAGATATTTTTTCAAGCTCTCCATTTTGTCCCAATAGCCACTCGTTATTAGCCATGTCAAGAAAATCGTTGGCAATGCAAAAGCCCAGTGTGACTACATCCGGGGAAAATTTAATTCCTTGTTCCTTCAAATATAGATATTGGGCATCGGTGGCGACACCGTTCGCAAAACCTGCGTTAATGACCTGGTAACGGTGACTTGAGCCTGATTCCTCATTTAATTTTTTTTCTAAATAAAATGGATATGTTTCCTGGTTACCAACACCAAATCCGAATGTGTATGAGTCCCCCAGGCAAAGAATTCTCTTGGTATTTTCCGGAACCTGAAAAGAAATTTCCCTGTCCGACCTCAAGCCCAATGAATTTGTAGACATGAAAAAAGGGGGCTCTTGATTGGCCGGGTGAATAAACTTTTCCTTGATATTCGGTTTTAAGGTGATAATAGTGGTGTCCGATGGAATAAACGCGCTCTGAAATTCCAGGTATTCCGGTGCAATTTTCCTGAAAACCAACTCCGCTATGACTAAACCAACCACGGATGAAACGATTAGTAAAAAGAGAACTGAAAACAGGTTTCTTTTTTTCATTCTTTCCCACCTAAATTCTTCAATCGCCTCAGTAACGATAGGATTAATAAAATAAAGCCGCATAGATAGCTCAGCGGTTTTGGATTATAAAAAACCGGTTCCAGTAGGTCATCATCGGCGGAAATTAAACCTTTCTCTTTAGCCTCCTTTTCAAGCTCGGAGTGAGGATAGATTCTCATGGGCACTAGGAATAATCCATGGAACCTCAGGCCACTCCCAAGGCAAAGTTTGGCCTTAAACAAAAACAGGAACAGCTTGCAAATGGAGCCCAGGGTTTCTCCCGGACCATTAAGCATGAAATCATATCCAACTTCGACGTTGCTTCCTTGCAGGAGTTTATAGGAATTTGCGAGGTCTTGTTCCGTGTATCCTTTCTTGAGTTGTTTTAACACTTTGTCGGAGGCGGAGTCGGGTGAAAAAATCATTTTCGCGCATCCGGCTTCCCGAGCAATGTCCACGAATTCCTTCGAGAGATATTTGGGGTTTAGCCAGGCCTGCCATTTGATGGGAACTTTCTTTTTCACTAGTCCCTTGCAGATTTCCATGGCGTGATCCAGCGGGAAATTAAAAATCTGGTCGGCAAACATGATTTCCTTGATTCCATGGTTTCTGACCAGATCATCAATTTCTTCCACGACTTTTTCGGGCGGTCTTAAGCGGAGCTTTTGGCCAATTAAAAACTGGTCGGAGCAATGAATACATTGCAGAACGCAACCCCTCTTCGTTTGCACCCCGATGGCGGTTGGCTCCGATAAATATTTTTCTATCCTGGTGAGGTCCCGCCTGGGTTTGGCGATGGAAGAAAATTCCAGCCAGTCACGGGGACCGGTAAAGATCAATTCATTATCCTTCCGATAACATATGCCGGGAATATTCTCGGGCGCCATGCCTGGTTCCAATAACTTTGGTAAGGACTCTTCCCCTTCCCTCAAGATGCCATAATCGATCTCCGGCATTAACCCCATGATATGGGAGGCATAGAGGGAGAAGGCCGTTCCTCCCGCGATGAGGGGAATATTTTTCGTTTTCCTTTTTAAAAAACCGATGAGTTCCTGGTGAAGTTGAAAGCAGGATTGATGTCCGCCGGTGCGTGCCACTGTTTTTATAAATATCTTTATATTCCTTAGCGAGACCCCGATGGCATCGGGTTGGAAGGAGGTCAGCTTTTCCTCAAGATTTTTATAAGGGTCTTCCTCAATATTGACATCAAAAATATTTACGTCATGGGAGGGGAGGGCGGCCGCCAGATAGGCCAAGCCCAAGGGAAATATAGGAGCCTCCCCCTCCGGCGTGAAAGATTGTATGAGCAATACTTTCATTCAGCTTTATTTTGAAGGAATGTCGAGGTCTTTAAGGATTTCACCTCACGGCTGATATGGAAAATGAGTCCGAATAAGGATTGAAAACCCGCGCTGCTCAACAGGCTTACCAGCCTTCTGTTTATTAAAATCAGGAGTAACTGATGTGGAAATTTCCCCCTCCTGCACAGGGTAAGAAGGAAATTGAGATATGTGGGTTTTCGTAAGCCGGAGTTCCGGTTATATATTTCCTTTTTTTCGTCCTTGATTAAACCTTCTCCCTTTACTTTTTCATAAAGATGGGTCCCTGGATAAAGGATCACGGAAAATAATTGGAGATGGTAAGGTTTGGGCATTCGGGCGATTAAGCGCATGGTGTCCACCTGGTCTTCCGTCGTTTCATAGGGGGCGTCTAATATGAAGTCCAGCTGCGGCGGTAACATTCGGTCCTTATGTTTATTGATAATTTTAAGCGCCTTATCAACTTTTTCCGCAGTCATTTCCTGACGTTTAAAAATGCCATTCATCCTTTTACTTCCACTCTCTATACCCATCTGGAGGGAATTCAGTCCCGCATCCACCAAACAATCCATTTTTTCCTCGGTTATGGTTGCCGGACTGGTGAGGCAGAAAAAAGGAAGCCTGATTTCTTCCTTATAAAGCTCAGCGAAGCGCTTGATATCATCGGTTTTTCTGGAAAAAAATGAGTCATCGGAAATCCAGATATATTCCACAAAAGGAAACCGCCTTCTCACTTGGGCCAATT
>JAJDAS010000451.1 GCA_029261755.1 Nitrospinia bacterium | reverse complement strand
GCGTTTTTGTACTTTTTCTCCAGGCGGTTTTCCAGGAATGTCCCGGCGTAACAGTCAACAAGGTCTTGTTGATGAACCTCCTTCACATGCTCGATTTGGGCCATCAATTCAGGCAGGATGGATTGAGGCAGGGGCACGGTCCTGTCCTTTTGTCCCTTGCCGTTGTGGACAGTCAATATGCCGGCGTCAAAGTTGAAGTCTAGAACACGTAGTTTCATGCACTCAAAAAGCCGCAGGCCGCAGCCGTAAAGAAGCTTTGCCACAAGGCCATAGGGGTAGGAAAGGTTATTCAGAACCGAGTCGATCTCCTCTTTCGACATAACCACCGGAATATATTTTGTCCTCTTGGCCCTTACATTATCTGAATGATCCCCAAATTCCCGTTTAAGGATATTCCTGAAGAAGAACAAAAGGGCGTTGAATGCCTGATTTTGAGAAGAAGCGGAGACCTTCCGGGTCACGGCCAGGAATTTCAAATAACTTTTAACGTCCGATGGAATCAAATCCCGTGGATTCTTGTTGCTGGTGAAGGCCTGAAACTTCTTCACCCACATGGTATACGCCTTCAAGGTTTTTGGTGAATAGTGTCTCAATTTGATATCATCGGCCAGGTCGGAGGCCGCGTTGTGCCATTGCTCTAGAGGCGAGGCGGGGGTCGGTGAAGAAACCTTTTGCAGGACTTCGCGGGAGTCATTGTTGCTAAAATCTCTCCTGGTAATGGGCGATGGTTTGGTATTTGACAAGTACAGAGGTAATCCTCCGGTGATTGCCGCTGGTTGAGACGGAGTCCCTGTAATGACTGGCACGTTTTTAGCGGAAGGAGGAGGGGAACATGATGGAGGCAGACCATGATAAATGGAAACAGCATGATGGGCCTGGCGGAGATATGCCGGGGACTGTTTTTTAGCCTTCAGTTTTTTCATGAAATGTGGAAGGCTTTCAGGGTCGGAGGCGTTAAAGCCGTATTTATGGCAGAAGTCCCAAAAATACCGCAGCCACTTCCTGTAAAAATTTAGGTATGAATTGGGAATTTTCTCCGAGGAGAGCTTCCGCTCATAAATTTTGATTATTTCCGCAGGGATGGCTATCATTGGGGAGCTATAAGGTTTTGTAGAGATCTATTCATTATTCATGTTATCCGGTTAGTAAATTGTAAAATATGGCGGATTTTTTGTCAAATACTACTTGTAAGAGTGGTTGTGTTTTGATAATATACGTAAACTGTTGAATAACTTGTTAGCTGGCCAATTTCAACCAATGAATAATACCGGAAAACAACTTGAGCAATTAGTTAAGGAAATTGAACAATTGCTCCTTCCTAAAGGTTTTAATGTTTCGGCAAACAAAAATATTTTTAACGATGAAGGAGTTCAGGTTGCAGAATTTGATATTGAGATATCTGGTCAACTTGGCTCATCTTCTATAAAATCATTAATTGAATGTAGGGATCGGCCATCTAAAGGATCTGCTCCTGGTTCTTGGATTGAGCAGTTAGTGGGTCGCCGTAGCCGCTTTAAATTTAACAAAGTAATGGCAGTCTCAACATCTGGATTTGCAGATAGTGCTATTACATATGCAAAAACAGAAGGCATTGATCTTCGTTCTTTAGAAAATTTATCTCCTAAATTTATTGCCGATTGGTTCCTTCCTACACATATGGAATTATTTTCTCAAAATGGGGAATTGACCCATGCTAGACTCATTCCTGAGAAAGGGATAAATGACGATATTTTCAATTCCCTATCTGAAATTATTGTAAATGATTTGGGAAAAAAAACTATTCTTGTTAGCACTGAAACTGGAGAAAAATTAAGCATAGTTGATGCATGGAGAGGGGTTTTAAATAAAATGACTAGTTCATTTGATGGCCTTGAGCCAAATGGAGAAAGTAAGAAAATTGCTATTAACGCTAACTACAATGATGAAAATAGTCGATACAAAATAATTACTCCAAATGGCCCTGTTCACATTACAAACATAATTTATGTGGCAGAATTGTCAATTAAAACTTCAAAAATTCCAATATCTCGAATTACTCAATATAAAGATGTAGATAATAAAAAAGCAATTTCTCAGACAGTGAGTTTTGAACCCACTATCGGAGACAAAAATGTAACGATAAATTTCCATAAACTTAAAGAAAAAGGGAATACTGTTGTTACAATACAAGCCCAATCGAAATAGATGCTAATATTACTTTTAAAATGAGTTGTTCAAATTGGAGACATTCGATTTGCTATGAATAACAACAGCTAACCATTGGGTAGAATTGACGCGGAACAGCGGTTAATTTTCGCTTCGCTCTTCACACATTTAGCCGCGACAATTCACCCAAGTCGTTATGCGTCAGCTTCGTTGTTGTATTCCTCCAAGGCGTCCCATATGAAGCCGGTTAATATGTCTTCTGCATCACCATCCCAACAATGACCATCTTCTTTTATTTTTTTTTTATACTCAATGAATTTATTGAAATCTTTGGTTTGAAGATTAACTTCTGCATCACTGTCAAGGCTATCCCATTTATCCATAATTTGCATCATTAATTATCATGCACACATAACCATAGCATCGACCAGACGCGGTTTAATCCACCGCAACCGCCCAAAGCTTGCTATGCTACAAGGTTTAGTTACATCCATGCTCGGCACCGCGCCGGTCATGCTTATTCGCTAGGCCAATTCACATCAAACTAAAATAGGAGAATCATGTTAAAAAGACACAGGATACAATTTCCAAAAACCGGATCATCCAATCTTGATCAGGACGAAGCTTACTTCTATCTACAAGGATCAGGGGGCAATCGAAAAATACGATTTCATGACTATGATGAAATTTATCAAGTTCAAGGGCTATATGAGCAAGTTTTCTATGATCGCCTAAAGTGCACATCCCCAACTAAGGTTGCAACTATACTCGAATCAGCAGTTAAACAATCACAGGACAATTTCACTGAATTACGCGTACTAGATCTAGGTGCAGGTAATGGGATAATGGGTGAAGAATTAAAGAAACACGGTGTTTCTCGCTTAATAGGTGTCGATATCATCCCTGAAGCATATGAAGCTGCCGTACGTGATAGGCCTGGTTTGTATGATGCCTATTATGTTGAAGACTTCACTCAATTAAGTGAAGAGAAAAAAGAAGATATTGCCTCGTGGCAGTGTGATTGTATGGTTACTGTTGCTGCATTAGGTTTTGGTGATATTCCGACTAGAGCATTTATAGAAGCCTTTAATATTCTAAAAGCAAAGGGATGGATTGCCTTTAATATAAAAGAAACGTTTTTCGACAATACTGACGATTCAGGGTTTTCAAAGATGATTCGAGAATTGATCTTTTCCAAATATCTTGATGTCTATCATATCGAGCGTTATAGGCATAGGTTGTCCATAGAGGGTGAGCCACTATATTACTTTGCCATTGCTGGCAGGAAAAATGCTGATGTCCCTGCTGAATTTCTTGAGTCAAAAGGTATTAAGGCCTAACAAGTTGCTGCACCTGACAATTTCCGCGGCACTTGTTTCATGCTTGAAATAGTATAAAACAAGCCCCGCTCCAATTGCAGGTGAGCATGGCGTTATGTGGTGTTATGCCCCTTAAATGGAACAATTGCCCTTTTCTGTTTATAAGATATAATATTAAGAATAATATTCACATTTTCTAAGGAGGCTAAAATGGTATCAAAAGAAATGAGAAATGATGCTTTAAGGTTAAAGGCTATTGATAAAATCCAACTGGTTGATTTCTTACTTAATAACCTTGATAAATCAAGCAAAGAAGTAGAAATAAAATGGGTAGAGGAATCTGAAAAACGTTATGATGCTTACAAGGCAGGAAAATTGAAAGGAATTTCCATTCAAAAAATTCAAGCAAAATATGAAAAATGAAAATTACATTTATTGAGCCTTCAGATCAAGAGTTGGATGATGGAATTGAATATTATGAAGATATAAATCCTGGATTGGGGGCAGCATTTTATGAAGAAGTAATGTATTTTATTAGTCTGATAGAAATGTACCCATTTTCTTGGACAAAAGTAGGAAAAAGAACCCGAAGGTGCTTATTGAAAAGATTTCCACATTTTATTTTATACATTCCCGAGAATGAAGAGTTAAATATCACCGCAATTGGTCATCAACATAGAGACCCAGAATATTTTGCAGACAGAATCTATTAAAAACGCATAACAATCGGATCAACCAGAGGCTTATCATCAGGCGTCCCATCAGGTTCAGGCATTTGCTCTCCTTTCATCATTCTCGGGCGTGCAAGCTCGGCACGTTTTGGTTATCCGTGGCGTTAGCCAAACAAATAGCAGATGAAGAATCCAAATAGAAATACAATATCACGACTTGATGAACTGCCTAATATTGGAAAAGCAATTGCCAGAAAACTCCACTTGATTGCTATTAAGCATCCCAAAGAGCTGATAGGGAAAGACCCATTTGAATTATATTCCAAACTTTGTATAAGCTCAGGAAAGAGGGCTGATCCCTGTGTTATTGACGTTTTCATGTCAGCTATTCACTTTATGGGCAATGGCGCCCCTCTTCCTTGGTGGGAATTTACCGACAAACGAAAAAAACATATCAACAAGCAAAATCAATAAGGATAAAGAAAATGAAATTCGGATATACAATCATTTATGTTTCATCAGTAGAGGAGACCCTGAAATTTTACGAAGAAGCCTTTGGTTTTAGTGTAAAGTTCCTCCATGAATCCAAAGCCTATGGCGAACTGGAAACAGGTGAAACAACATTGGCTTTTGCTTCCCACGAAATGGGAGATATAAATCTTGGTGGTCAATATTTGAAAGTAAACATCACTGATAAGCCCTTTGGTATTGAGTTGGCTTTTGTAACAGAAGATGTGCATGCCGCTTTCAAAAAAGCCATTGGAGCAGGAGCAATATTCCTCAAAGAGCCAACAGAAAAACCATGGGGGCAAGTTGTTGCATATGTCAGAGCAAAGGATGGCTCAATCATTGAGCTTTGTTCACCCATTAATGGCTAACAAGTGCATCCAAGGGACGCTTCGCGCCCCTGAGGCAGTTCGTTATAACACAAAAATAGAATCTTGACATTGTTGCGGTACTATATATAATACCATGCATGAGAATTGTAATAGATACCAATGTCCTATATTCTTCGTTACGCTCCAAGAAGGGGGCTTCGAATAAGTTGATTTCTCAATTACCCTCCAAAAGATTTCAGATTTTACTCTCCGTCCCATCGTACACTGAATATCAGGAGGTATTACTCAGAAGAGATATTCTAAATAGATATACCAGAAAGGAAATTTTGGCATTTCTGAGGTATTTTTGCAAAATTTGCGTTCATCAAAGAATCTTCTATTTATGGAGACCTATTTTAAAAGATCCAAAAGATGACATGATGATAGAGCTTGCAATTGCGGGAGATTGTGATTTTATTGTTACGCACAATATCAAACATTTTGTGGCTTTAGAAAGTTTTAAACCAAAGCCCTTAACTCCGAAAGAATTTATTTGCAAAATAGGAGATAAATTATGAGTACATTGAGTGTAAGGTTGCCGAATTCTCTACATAAAAAAATTAAAGAATTGGCAAAAGTAGATGGCATTTCCATTAACCAATTTATCAGTAGCGCTGCATCAGAAAAAATGTCGGCCTTAATGACGCTTGATTATTTAAAAAATGAATCTAAATTGGGAAAAAGAAAAGATTTTGAAGCCGTTCTTAAAAAAGTTCCCGATGATGAGCCAGAAGATTATGATAAATTGTAGAGCCACATAACAACCGCGTCGAACCCAGCCTGTAAAATGAGCGCACGGCTCAAGAGGAGAGTTATGGATTGAAAATTTTAATACTGCTTATTTTTCAGTAATGGCGTTTTGACATTCCAACATGGATTTGATAGATTGAGAACACTTCGTTTTTAGAGAAGAAAGTCCACGCTCCTCCACCCGAAACCCTTTTACCCGGTGTACCCTTATGCAAAAAAATAATATCCTGTTCATCCTTATTTCCCTGGCCTTTCTCCCGGTGGCTTATTTCGGAGGCGAGAAACTTCGCAACTCCATTTACGGTGAGCAAAAGATTCCCAACAGGCCGGCTATTTCTTCTACGACGAATGTGGGAGATTTGAAGCTTTCGGATCATTTCGGAAAGCCTTTTCAATTCTCGGAATTTGAGAAGGACTATCTGCTCGTTTTTTTTGGTTATACTTATTGTCCCGATTTTTGCCCAACAGGTTTGTCGAATATAGGGGAAGCTATGGAAAAACTGGGCGAGGATGCCAATAGGGTGCAAGTGGTTTTTGTAACCTTTGATCCGGAAAGGGACTCCGTAGAAAAGATGGCTGAATACATGGGGAAATTCGAAGGGGGATTTATCGGCCTGACGGGAACGGAAAAAGAGATCATTGCCGCCTCTAAAAGGTTTGGGGTTCAATACAGGATTAGCAAAGAAACGCCGGATGAACCAAGGAAGGAAAACTATCAGTTCGAACATAGCCTCCAATATTCCTTGGTAGATAAAAAAGGAGAAGTTGCAGCAATTTTTCGATACAGCGACGGAGCGGAAAAGTTGGCTGTGGAAATTCGTAAGATCTTCAATGAGGGCTGAAAGAACAGTGACAAGTAACGAGTAACGAGTGACAAGATAAAACCTACAGCAACTCATCACGACTTCCTCTGGTTCCCAGGGTCCTCCCTGGGAATCCAACCATGGAGGCTCTGCCTCCAGTGTTTAAAATCTTTGGATAGGATTTATACCGTGAATATTATTAAAAATGTTGTTTTTTTCATACTGTTTTCCGCTTTTTGTTTTCCTACAACTTCTTTTGCGGATACCGCCGGTAAGGATGGAATCTGGACAGAAAAATGCCGAATACGCTATATTCCATTAAAAGACCCCAAGGCCGCCGGCTACATGGTCATCCACAACGATGGCGCTGAGGATAGGACGGTCGTTGCCGTAACCACAGACCAAGCTAAAGGGGTGATGATGCACGAGATGGTAATGGAAGGCGCCATGGCAAAGATGGTGCACCTTCTTGAATTGCCCATACCATCCAAAGGGACCGTAGAGTTGAAGTCTGGTGGAATCCACCTCATGTTCATGAAATTAAATCCCAACCTGAAATTTGGCGAAACCATCCAATTGAACCTGGCTTTCAAAAATGGGGAAAAAGTGACGGTTGACGCTAAGATTGTGTCGATTCGGGAAGATAGAGAAATGTATAGAGAAGAGTAAACGAGACAAAATATTTGGAATTTCTTATTTGCCACAGAATGACACTGAAAGGCACAGAATTTAAGCCGTAACTTTACTCTTCTTTGAGCGAATCTTGGTCGTTTTTTAACAAAAAAAAGAAAATAAATTCTGCGTAATTCTGTGAAGTTCTGTGGCTATCATTTTTAATCTTTATGTTTTAATTCCGAAAGATAAATTCTCGGAGTAAATGCTTAAATATCTACAACCTCATGACTATGGCAAAGAAAAAAGCAAAACCCAAGAAAAATCCGTACGACCAATGCAAGGATTGTCTTCCGGCCAAATGCTGTCTATACGTAGCCATGGAGATAGATGAACCGGAGACCCGAAACGACTTCGACTACCTCCTTTGGAAGATCGCCCATAAAAAGGTCTCGTTTTATATTCACAGAAGGAAATGGCATATCCGCTTCGAGAGCCGTTGCGAGTTCCTTAAGAAACATAATAAATGCGGCATTTACGATACGCGTCCGAAGGTATGCCGCATCCACAGCATCGATACCTGCGAATACCATAGCGATGAATACGAATTCGACGTCCACTTCAAAACCTACGAACAGTTGCGGGTCTACATCAAAAAAGATCATCCCCGTTGGCGGATATGAGCTTTCTAATTGATGATTCGATAAAACCTTACCAAAGATATTTTTAAATTTTTCTACCACAAACAAAATAAAGAACAAAAACTTTCTTAACCACAGATTTCACAGATGACACAGATTTATTTTTTTGCAATTACTCAATCTGTGAAATCCGTGGAATCTGTGGTTCCATGTCTTTGATTTTAAGGATTTTTAGATTGTGAGTGATACAATCAGAAAAGGCGAGCTTGACGATTCCTTGGAGAGCAAAGATTGAAGGACTTATCGCAGGAGAGCATTGCCGTAATTATGGGCATCGTGGAGGGCATTACCGAGTTCCTTCCGGTTTCTTCCACTGGTCATCTAATCATCTTCGGACACTTTCTTGGGTTTAATGATGATTTTGGGAAAACCTTTGATATCGCCATCCAATTAGGGGCAATCATTTCCGTATTAATTTATTTCAGGGAAAAAATTTTCACACTCATTCAAAATTCGGCTACAGATCAAAAAGCAAGAAATTTTCTGATTTCCCTGTTCATTGCCTTTCTTCCGGTGGCCGTAATGGGCTTGCTAATCCACAAATGGATTAAGGCCATGTTTTTCAATCCACTAAGCGTGGGTACTGCATTAATCGTTGGGGGAATAGCCATTATCCTCATCGAAAAAAAAAGTGTCATTGAAGAAAAAGAAGACCAAGTAGAAGACGTCTCTTTTCGACAAGCGTTTCTAATCGGCTGCGCGCAGTGTTTTTCTCTCTTCCCCGGTGTCTCCAGATCGGCGGCCACCATCCTTGGCGGTCTTATTTTTGGCCTTGGCCGAACCGCCGCCGTAGAGTTCTCCTTTTTTCTTGCCATTCCAACCATGTTCGCGGCCACTATTTATTCTTTGGTAAAAGATATGGGCGCGCTGAGTTACAATGACCTGAAAATATTGGGTATAGGTTTCATGGTATCGCTGGTGGTGGCCCTGGGTGTGATCGCCTGGCTCATGGGCTTCATCAAAAACCATACTTTTGTACCCTTCGCATGGTATCGCATTATCTTTGGATCTTTCCTGTTGTTTATTTTGATTTAAAAAAAACTGGCTAAAAATGGAAATACGAATATATTATGAAGATACTGACTGCGGTGGCGTGGTCTATTACGCGAACTACCTGAAGTACTTCGAGAGAGCCAGGACGGAGTTTATCGGGGACAAAGGAATCGACCTTGCCGAGTTGATGAAGATGGGCTATGTCTTTACCGTAAGCCACGCAGAGGTGGAATACAAAGCCCCGGCCTATTACGGAGACGTCCTGGAAATCACCGCAGGTTTAGCAAAGGTCACCAAGGCCAGCTTTACATTTTTCCACGAGATATCCCGAAAGAAAGACGGCAAGCTAATCGTCAAAGGAACGGCTAAACTGGTCTGTGTCAATGAAAAAGGCCGGCCCACCAGGCTTCCTAAGGTAATGCAAGAAAAGTTGCAGGAGGAACAAGCATAAATTACGGGTAAAAAAATATGAGTGACCAAGCCGGACATCGAAAAAGACTTAGAGAGCGTTTCATTAAAAACGGACTGGAGGGTTTTCACGATTATGAAATCGTGGAGCTGCTCCTCACTTACGGGATAGTTCGCAGAGATTGCAAACCTCTGGCAAAAAAGTTACTGAAAAAGCACAAAAGCCTTTCCGCCGTTTTCAGTGCCCCTCCTTCATCCTTGATGGAAAGCGAATATATTGGTGAAAACGCCGCTATTTTGATCCGTCTCGTCAAAGAAATCGCGGATGCCATTTTGAAAGAAGAGACCATGGACATGGATTATTTTAATAATTTCCGAGTGGTTTCAAACTACATCAGGGTTTCCATGGGTGGACTGAAACACGAGGAATTCAGAACGGCTTTCTTAAATTCGGCCAATGGGGTCATCGCCATCGAAACCATTCAGCAAGGCATTGTAAACTCCACCATGGTTTATCCGAGACAAATTATCGAGTTGGCAATAAAGCATCATGCCGCAGGATTGATCTGCTTTCATAATCATCCTGGTGGAAATTCTCAACCTTCTCCGCAGGACCGTTCCCTCACCCGCGATATCCTTTACGCAGCGCGTCCATTGGGAATAAACTTGCATGACCATCTGATACTTGCCGAGCCAAAAATCTACAGCTTTGCCTCTGCAGGAGACCTCGAACTCCTCAATAAAAAATACGATAGCATTCGTATCTCTAAGTGAATTTCTGCTTTCTATCCTCCCACCTGCTAAAATATGTTACAAACAGCTTTTTTGTCGATAAACTTTTCCCAATAACCGCCGTAATAATTAGAAAAGATATTTTAGATTTTAGAGTACTACTCAGCCACTAAGGCACAAAGGCACAAAGAAAAAAATAAAGAACAAAAGCTTTCTCAACCACTAATTTCACGAATTACACGAATTTAGAAGTGTTTATTCGTGAAATTAGTGAAATTAGTGGTTCCAAGTCTTTGAATTTAAAAGTTTTTAGATTGTGAGATGCGGATTATCAGGAACGTTTCGTAAGTATCTGACTAATGGCCAACGTAATTTTATTTTACCCAAGAACCGGAATGGATATTTCGGGAACCTTCCGCTATGTTCCTCTGTCGGTCCTTACCCTGGCCGCTCCGCTTGTGAAGGAAGGCTACAGTGTCGCGCTTATCGACCAGCGGCTCGATCCCAATTGGCGTGAAAAGGTAAGAAAGGAGGTTGATTCCAATACCATCTGCTTTGGCATTTCCAGCATGACAGGACTCCAGCTCCAGTTCGGGCTAGAGGCCGCCATGGAGTTCCGAAAGATTGCTCCTAAAATCCCCATCGTGTGGGGAGGAGCGCATCCCAGCCTGGTTTGGGAGCAATGCCTGGGAAATCCATATGTAGACCTGGTGGTGGTAAATGAAGGTGATGAAACTTTCCCGAGGCTTGTGAAAAGTCTGGAGGACAAATCTGCATTGAATACAGTTGCGGGGATCGCATACAAGGAAGGCGGAAAAGCAAGGTTTACAGGAATGCCTCGTTTTGTCGATCTGGACTCCCTGCGCCCCCTTCCCTATCACCTGATCCCACTTAATGAGTACCTCACCTCATCAGACACCAGCGAAAAATCCATAAACATTGAAACCAGCCGAGGGTGCCCGGCTCGTTGCTCTTTTTGTTATTACGGTTCCTCCAGCATGGCCCGATGGCGTTATATGTCTTCTGAGAAAATTCTCGGTATGATCCACGAAATCCTGGAGAAAGGCATCAAGGGAATATGGTTGTACGACTCAAATTTTTTCGCAAGCCACAGGAGAGTAAAAGACATTGTGGACGGTCTGAGCAACGCCGGGATCCAGGCAACCTTCAAGGCTCAATGTCGTGCTGAGGATTTACTACACTTCGATGTTGATTTCCTCAAGAAATTGAGAAGCGTTGGATTCGAAAAACTGTTCGTCGGCATTGAATCCGGCTCCGACAGAATTTTAAAATTAATCAACAAAAAGATTACCATCAACCAGGCATATGAAGTGGACGCCAAATTAAGAGAGGCCGGAATAGTGCCATTCTACAGTTTTATGTGCGGAATTCCCGGAGAAACCGTGGATGATATCCACGCATCTCTAACCGCCATGAAAGTTCTGGCGGAAAAGAATCCATCTGCGGAAATTGGGCACCTTTCCCTTTGCTCTCCTTATCCGGGAACCGAAATATTCGAACATTGTAGAAAAACCGGCTGGGAGCCACCGGCCAAGATGGAAGACTGGATCAACAACACCTGGAATTCTAATGAAACCTCCTGGCTGGAATCCCATGTAAAAAAATTCGCAAAAAAGGCTTCCATACTCAGTTATTTTATGAACTACAAAATGCTGGTCAGTTACTACCCACAACTTAAGGCGCCGGTAAAGTTCATGGTTTATCTTTACTGCAAAATCATCAAATTGAGAATCAGCGCAAAGTTTTATCAATTCATGCCGGAGATCCCTTTGCTAATCTTTCTTCGCAAGAAAATGTATTCGGCGTAAATTCATTCTAAAATAAACACCAAATGGATTCTAAAGAAAAAAACCTGGATGTATCGGTAGTCATTCCCATCTATAATGAGGAGGGAAACCTGGATACCCTGTGCAGAGAATTAACCGACGCTCTCTGCACATTTAAAGATGGGTATGAAATCATCTTCGTTGACGACGGAAGCACCGACAACAGTGTCGCAGTTTTAACCGAATGGAGAAAAAAGGACTCTCGTATTAAGGTAATCCGCTTTACCCGAAACTTCGGACAGCATCCTGCCATACTGGCCGGACTCAAATATTGTTCCGGAGAAAAGGTCATTACCATGGACGGAGACCTCCAGAACAACCCTGCCGATATTCCACGGCTTTTGGAAAAACTTGATGAGGGATTCGACGTCATCAGCGGCTATCGCAACGCCAGGGAAGATTCTTTTTTCAGGACCATACCATCCAAGATCGTCAACAAAATCTTCTCGCTGCTGTCCGGTGTGGAACTGAAGGATTATGGATGCATGTTTCGGTCCTACCGAAAAGTGGTGGTGAAAAGGATGGTGGAATTCGGGGAATCCTCCGTTCCGCCGAACGCAATGGCAAACTGGCTTGGAGCCCGCATCACCGAGATTGATATATCCCATCGAGGGAGAAGTTCCGGCAAATCGAAATACGGCCTTTTAAAACTTTTGCGTGTAAACTTCGATATTATTACCGGTTTTTCCATCGTGCCGATCCAAATCATAAGCCTCCTTGGAATCCTGATCTCCTTTTCGGGTTTTTTCATGGGCGCTTATTTGATTGTCCTAAGGATTCTTTATGGGAAAGGGGTCATTGGCGCCATGTCACTTTTTGCGTTAATGTCCATTTTACTTGGCCTGCTTCTCTTATCCATCGGAATCATCGGCGAATACATCGCCCGAATCTATATTGAAATCAGACGAAGGCCGGATTACATTATCGAGGAGATTCACGACTCCTGAACACTTTGGCCTCTTCATCCAACAAAACAATCTTTATTGTGGGCGCCGGAGAATGGCAGCTCCCCGCCTTCTTCAAAGCCAGGGAGATGGGCCTAAGAATTATTACCGTGGATAAAGACCCTAAGGCTCCCGGCTTCGAATTCGCGCATGAACATTTCCTTGTGGATACTCGCGATGTAAAGGGTTGCTGTCAAATCGCGGAAGAGAAAAAGATTTCCGGTGTAATGACCATGGCAACAGACTACGCCTTGCCGGCGGTATCTTTTGTTGCCGAAAAGATGGGCTTACCCGGACTGCCTTACGAAACAACTCTCACCTGTATCGACAAGGCAAAGGTAAAGGAACAGCTCTGTTCCAACGGCGTGCCCACGGCGGACTGGCAATGCCACACAAAAATTTCCTTGCTTCAACTGCTTCAAGACCATCCGTCTCATCTACATTTCCCCCTGGTCATTAAACCGTCTATCGGCTGCGGCAGCAAGGGGGTTTCCCTTATGAAGGACAGAGAAAGCCTGCAAACCTATATTTCCGCCGTCGGCGAAGATGACAAATTCTTAATAGAAGAGTATCTGGAAGGACCGGAAGTAAGTGTCGAGGGAATCATTTACAATAACGAGATAACTCATCTGGCCATCACGAAAAAATATTTATCGGCGCCCCCTTATTTTGTGGAAATGGGTCACGACATACCCGCCAATCTTCCCCAAGAATCAGAGGAGGCAATACTTTCCACTTCCGAACGGGCGCTCCAAGCCTTAAAACTCAACAACTGCGCCTATCATATTGAGATCCGATTGACCTCAAAAGGGCCGATGATTATTGAAGTTGGGGCCAGGATAGGTGGTGGAACCATCGGCTCAGACCTGTTGCCTCTCGCCACCGGTTTCGATATGGTTTCAGCAACCCTAAGAATGAGCATGGGCTTGGATTTGGTGATATCCAAACCAAAACACAAGAGCTTCGCAAGCGTACGTTTCTTTACACAAAAAAGTTGCGGGACGTTAAAAGAAGTGGTTGTGGACAAATCCATCATCGGACTTAAGGGTTTGCAAAAAACCTGCTTCCTCATAAACCAAGGTGAGGCGGTGAGACCATTGAGAAGCAGCTCGGACAGGATGGGCTATGTGATTGCGTCGGGTGAAAGGAGAAAAGATGTTGAAGAGTGCCTAAAAAAGGCCATGGAAGGCATTCATTTTACGATTGTGTAATTATGCATGGGGCTCCACAGGGCTACGCCACTATGGAGCCAGCGGGTGCACACTATGGGGAGGAGGTTTTCTTGGAGGGTGATGTATTCTTCAGGGCAACGGTATGGAGGATAGATCGTTTTTCATTGGTGGAATCTATAAAGATTCCCGATTTGGTAAAATACAACAATAAAAATAAAAGACAAACCAGGATTATTGCAACTCGCTTCAAAGGGAAGGGCTTAGTTTCCTCAATGACGCTGGTATCGGTGGCGAATTTATTATCCTCCACCTCTTCAGGGTTCCAGAACAGTTTGTAGACCTTGTATTCTTCCTTTTTCCCTTTCAGCTTAGTCATTTTGATGAAACGGCAATAATATTCCCCTTTATCTTCCAGCGCATTGTAGGTATCTTCCGACATATAAATTTCACCGGGATTGGCCGTGGACTCAAACCGGGAGGCTGTATTTACCACATCACCAAAGATATCATTTTCTTCGACGATGGTGGTTCCGGTATGCATTCCGACGCGAATCAAGAGAGGGATTTTTGGCTGGGACGAAAGGTTGTACTCATCCGCCTCATGTTGTATTACAGCGCCGGCACGGGCGGCATCCTGGGCTTTTGGGAAATAGGACAGGCTTCCATCTCCCATGGTTTTCACCAAAATCCCATTGTTCTTTTCAATACTAGGGATGATAATTTCGTTATGTTTTTTAATGAAAGTCCTGGTGGCAAAGTCACCTTCAGATTCCGTAACGGCATCCGACTCTTTAAGGTGGGTAAACATGACGGTAACGACTTTGGAAAACTTTTCCTTGAAAAGAGCATCCAGCTTCTCGCGTTCCGCAATTAATTTTTCGACGTCATCAATTTCTGAATGATCAATTTCTGATTCGTTGGCCTTTTCTTGCGTTTCCATTCCACTTCCCTATATTAGTTCCGGCAGTTAGCCCGATACGGGGCTTGTCCGGCAAGTAAAAATATTTGTTAGCTAATGGGCACTTCCAAAAACTAACTTTACAACCCCCTAACCCCCTTAACAAAGGGGGAATTATTGGTAGATTTGTTCAAAAAAGTGAGTTCTTGGAAGTGCACTAATAGAAAAAATGAGAGAGGTTGATTATCAGAAATACCCAAAATACAGATTTTGCAAAAAGTTATAACTCAATTTGTCAATTATGTTATCCAAAATTTCTTCCGTATTTTGTCCGTTCACTTGGCAGGTTCCGGCATTGGCATGGCCACCACCTCCAAACTCCACCATAATTTTGCCGATATTGCGCCGGTAAGTTCGGTCGATAATAGATTTACCCGACACACAAGTGAATTTACCTTCCTTGTTGGTTGGCATAAGATGCAGGGATACATTGCACTCTGGAAACAAAGCGTAGATTACAAACCTGTTTCCAGGGTAAATAACCTCCTCATTTCGCATATCTATGGCCACCAGATTGTAGTGAACGGAGGCGCACCTTAAAATTTGAGCCTTGCATTTCTCGATATTGGCAAAGTATACATCGATTCGCTCCTCTATCTCCGGCTTACTCAAAATTTCCAATACGGAAAACTCCTGACAGTACTCAATTAAGTTCAATAACATCTGGTGCTGAGGGACCGAGAAATCCTTGAACTTGTCCAGGCCGGTCCGTTGGTCTATTAAAAAGTTCAGGAGCCCCCAGGCGGAAGGATAAAGGACCTCATCTCTGTTGAATCGGGCGCTGAAACCTTTACCCACCTCCCTCATCATCTCTTTGGTAATATGGGGAAACTTTTCCTGTCCTCCAAAATGATTGAATACAACTCTGGAGGTAGATAAGGCTTTAGGGTCACAAATGAGGTTGCTATTTTTTCCCAGGATCTTGGAAGCGGAGCCGGGATAGTTATCGAAGGCTAAGTAAGCGCTTTTCTTGTAAGGGAGTCCCACGGTAATATCTTTTCCCGTAATTTCCACCTCCCCGGTTTCTATTTCCCTGGGATGGACAAACTTTATTTCCTCCAGCAGACCCAGATGTTTTAACAAACTCGCAGAAACGACACCGTCAAAATCCCCTTTGGTGACCAATCTGAATTGTTCTTTATTTTGAACCATAAATCAGGCTTTATTAAAGTATAAATTGCCTTTAAAAAATGAAACTTTAGCAAAAGAGATAGCAAATGTCAAAAAACATTTCGGCATAAAAAAGGACCTGAATAGATTTATTCCACAGGGTCCCTGCCGTTTAGTTTCATCAGATGGAAATCCCCATTTTTTGATTGGCGGAGATGGGTAATTTTGGCATTTTCCAAACCGTAGTTTTTGCCATAGTCATGCCCAAGCAAACGGCTAATCAACATCCTACCGAATACCCCATGACTGACCAATAAAATCTTTTTGCCGGACAACCAATATTTTTCTTTTAAAAGATTGTACGCATCTTCTAATTGGTAAAGTCCCTGCGCATAAGTTTTCTTCAGGTAAAACCGGTTTGCATCCTTATTGCGAAACTTAAAAAAAGCATTATTTTCGGGGATGATCTTTATTTCTTTGCCGTAGACTTTTTTGGAGCAGGGATCAGGTTCTTCCTCTTCATCCTGCCAGCAACACTCGGCAATTTCCGGCGTAATCTGTGATTGTAGTTGATGCTCTTTCAGGTATGGGAGAATAGTCTGGCGGGTTCGTTTTTTAGGGCTGACCAAGATTACGTCAAATTCGTATTTCTCCAGTTTTTTTGCTATCTTGAAAGTCTGACGGACTCCTTCAGTCGTCAAGGTTTCTCCATTATTTCCAGAGTAATCTTTGGTCACATTGGCGACAGTCTCCGCATGGCGTACGAAATAAATTTCCAGGCCCAATTCAGAGGCGTCAACCGTCCATACGTAAAAACAAAAGGAGCCAATCACTAAGCAAAAAACCGTTAATATTTTTTTTTTCATAATTTAAAGATTAAAAGAATTAGCGTAACGAATAGATTATTTATTTTGTGGAATATTATACCTCAGTACCATGTATAAACCAAGATGGAGATTATGAAGGAAGAAGAATTGCCACCTGATCAAGAATCTATTATTTTAAAACTCACATCAACAATTGAGGATTTTGACACAAGTAACTAGTTTTGTTAAACTTTATCCCATATTTCCCATATGATTCCTGTTTGTTAACATAGCAAATGTAATAAAGTACCTACTGGGTAATGGTTTAAACGATTTTAGCCAATATCATTGCAGCCCGGTTAATAACTCAATAAAAAACGGGAATTAGGATGCCAGTTCACCCTGAAAGAGTAAAAAATGAGGCCGGGAATGCATGTTTATTAGGTTTGCTATGAACCGTGTTCTTTCCTATAAAGTGTAGTTTATTGAAGAATCAACCTCAAGTGGGTTTTACAGAATGGTTATGATGATTTCAAGTAACTACTCAGGCAATAAAGCACAGAGGCTGGAGGTGGAAAGTGATACTTAATAAGCAATGCGTGAGTGTAAGTGGAGAGTTGCAATCTCATGAAAAACAGACAGTGGCGCTAATTCAAGTATCTTTGTGGGTGGAAGGTCCCTAACTTTGTGTCTACTACCTGGGTAGTTAGGGTTTCAACAGCAAAAGAAGCGGCCTTGTTCGCCCCTTTCCCAGCATTTTGTTAAATTCATGAGACCAGAGCCCAGACATCTTAAAATGAAACCTCATATGCCCAGAGCTGTTTGGAAACTCCATTCATACTCATTACTAATATTACCAGCCATATTGCTCCTGTTATCCCCTCTACCAGCCTTCTCGAAGGCATTCAGCCTTACCGAACTGAAGCAAGAAATCGCAAAATATAAAAAAGAGATTCGTCTTAAGCCGGGGAATGCCATGGCCCATTACCACCTCGGCACAGCCTATGACAAGGCCGGAATGTTTCTAAAAGCCAGTCAAGAATTTGCCATGGCAAGGGCAAACGATCCGGGAAATAAGGAGCTTGGAGCCGCCATTGAAAGGGCGCTACTCAAACAGTTTGAAGTAAAAAAATACAGCTCGGAAGGGTGGTCCAATATCCTGGAAAAGAAATACGAAGAGGCCATCGAGAAATTTACAAAGGCCCTGAAAATCAACCCCAATGCGGCTATGAACCACACCGGCCTTGGAAACGCTTATGCCGGAACTGGAAAAGACCATGAGGCTATTAAAGAATATAAGGACGCATTGAAGCTGAAGCCTGATCTTGCAGAGGCCCATTGCCTCCTTGGAAGGAGCTACGAAAAAATCGAGAAAAATGAGGAGGCAATCCGGGAGTTAAAGGAAGCTTTAAAAATCAAGCCGGACTACGCGGAAGCGCACTTTTTCCTGGGGTTGAGCTATGCCAAAGTAGGAAAATTAAAAGAGGGAATACGGTCTTACAAAGAGCTTCTGAGGCTAGTACCGGATGACGCGGACGCCCATTTTTCCATCGGCCTGTTTTTCATGATATTGGAAGACTATGAACAGGCAATCATGAGTCTGAAAAAAGCGGAAAAACTGTTTCGGAAAAATAACAACAGACTGTTTGCCACAAGGGCAGAGCAAACCTTGCAGGAAGCCTACGAGAAATCTGGCTCTAAGTCGGAAGATTATCCCATCGTAGAGATCCAGACTCCTCCAAAAACCACTGCGAAACCGAAGGCTGCAAAAAGAAAAAAGACTCCTTATCTGGGCACGGGGTTCATGTTGAGGCAATCCGGATATGTACTAACCAACTACCATGTGGTGGAAGGGGCGAAGTCCATCATGGTGAAATTCCAAAACGGCGAAAGGAGCCTCGCGAAAATAGTGGTGAAGGATCACTACAACGACATAGCCGCCCTGAAGCCTAACAGGCCTCCTGAAATGCCTACCTTCAATATCCCCCTTGGAGATTCTTCCAGGGCCAGAGCCGGTGGCAAGGTTTTTACCATCGGCTTTCCGGCAAGCGAAATCCTGGGACAAAAAGCGAAATATTCCGAGGGCGTCATCAATTCAACAACGGGGATCAACGATGACCCCAGGCTGTTCCAGATCAGCGTCCCCGTTCAGCCCGGCAACAGTGGAAGTCCGCTATTCAATGAAGATGGCGAGGTGGTGGGAATAACCACCTTGTCTTTAGATGTGGCCAAGGCCTTGAAGACTATGGGGAGCGTTCCACAGAACGTCAACTTCGCCATTAAATCCATCTTCATCGAAAACCTTTTGTTGAATTTGCCCGGAACCGCGCGTCCCACAAAAAAGCCAGCAACGCTTACCAAAGGACCGGAGGGAAGCAACTCCAGCTTTGTGGGCAAGGTGATGAACAATATTGTCTTGATTGAAGTGGAGCGGTAGTTTGTTTGCAAACAGTTTTTTCGTTTGTATGGTGTGGCAACGTGTGCTACTCTAAACCAATTTCTTTTTCCTTTTTATGGTTACTGGAGGACCAAGTTCTACGTTTCCAGCACATTGCGCCTTGTACGCAGCGATAGTGGGCACGGGGAATAAAGAGTTATTTGTCATTAAAGGGAGTCACTATGAAAAAATCTAAACTCACCTTGAATTACTTAGGCATTTGCTTATTTTTTTTCGTAAGTATTTCTCTCTTTTTCAACTCTTCGGCTAACTGCTCGGAATTCACTTTTACCCCTCCCTCTGGATTTTTTTCATTACCAACCACAGTAAAGATTTCCTCGGCAGATCCAAAGGCAAAGATCTACTCCACCTAAATCCTTTAAGTTCCCGAAATCGTTGAAATAAAATTGAATATCGAATATCGAACAAGGAACCGCAGAATTTTGAAGTTTTTACCTCTGTAATAGCACACTGGAGTTTTTTTATGAAACAACCCAGCATCCCTACCCAAGAAGACCTTTTAATGGCGTCCATTAAAAACCAAAATAAGACCCTCACGGAATACCTTCTTGAAATTTGCGCCCTTTATAATCTTAGCAAAAACCTAAATTTTTCTCTGGATATGGAGGAAACCTTTCATGGCATAGAAGAAGCCTTGAAAGGCAGCCTGAAAATCGATGATTTTGCCATAATGCTCCTGGATGAAG
>JAJDAS010000450.1 GCA_029261755.1 Nitrospinia bacterium | reverse complement strand
AAGATATTTGAAATTCTTGAACCACGAAGTCACCAAGGCACAAAAAAACAAAAACCTTCTGAACCACGAATTGCACGAATTACACTAATAATTAAATCTTTAATTTGTGAAATCAGTGGAATTCGTGGTTCAAAGTCTTTGATTTTAAAAGATTTTTGCATTGTAAGAGACGGATTCTCAGAATCAACATGTAAGTATCTGACTTTTGACATTTCCAAATTAATTTTTCATTAAACCTGGGTAACCGTTCACGGTTCCGGGTTCAGGGTTGATAAAGCCTGAACTGCCTTAAATTTGAACGGTATTTCCCGGCGACTCCCTTCCGGTTTTTCCGGACGCTGATTATTGGGAGGGCTCTACGCTAATCTTGCACGAGACCTGGCGCGTTAAAACTAAGCAGTAACCTTGCTTCCCGACAACCCTGAACCCTGAACGGTTACAAACCTTGGGTTGGGCCAGGCGATCCCTGCAAGGTGGTTCTCATCCTGCCCCGTGCCCGCGCAGGCAATGACATTACCGGAGACCTCATAATAGGTTGTCTGGCCTGTTTGGGGGAGGTCTATGGTACCGGCATGGGCTGCGCCTGGCGGAGTTGGTAGACCTGGCCCCGGAAACCGTTTCCCGTTTAGAACGTGGCGTATCCATCCCTTCTATAAAAACCCTCGAAAAAATCAGCCCTTCCCCCGATACCTCCCTCTTTTTATAAATTCACTACTCTTACGTTTGGAAGCGCATTATAACAAATTGCTTCCATTTGTCAAGCATTATTTGCGTTATTTGCTTCCATTGCCATGACATATGAGGCCAGAATGGTTATAGTCTAATTTTATTTATTATTCAGGAAAAAAAGAGGACTTATGAAACCGACTCTTGGAGAGTTTCTGAAAAGGAGGATTGAGGAAATTCCGAAAATGTCCATACGAAACCTGGAACGAAAGTCAGGGGTTAGTAACTCCGAAATCTGTAAAATTATCAATGGAACGAGGAAAAATCCCAATCCGCATTTGCTCAAATCCATTGCCCAATCCCTTAAGGTTGACTATAAATTCCTCTATTACTTGGTGGACTATATCGACGCCAAGGAGTTTGAATGGATTGAAGAAGGAGGATTGAAAAGCAATGAGGCGTTTGAACAGCAAAGAACGGAAGTGAGGAAAGAAGCAGCCGTTTATTCACACCCCCAGTTTTTGGCCCCCGATGAGCAGGAACTCCTTGACGGTTTCAGATCCATTATTGACAATGAGCTAAGGTCTGACATTTTGCGACATTTGAAGCTGGCGTTAAGGGTGGAAGGAAGGCTATAGGCTATCGAGTCACAAAGACACAAAAAACTTTCTACCACGAATTACACGAATTGCACTAATTTTTAAAAACTTTCTTCACAAAGAGTAGAAGAGTTAAAGAGAAAAGCCGAAATTGAAGATTAAAACCTGCAACCCAGAACTTACCGAGGGACGAAGAGACGAGGGACGAATTAGACCCGCAACCCGCAACACATAATCTTGACAATCTCTTAACTACCATGATATTTTGAATTCAAAGGAGGCTCATTATGGGACACGCTATTGCATTCGATACGCACGCATATGTCAAAAAACTCAAGGCCGTTGGTTTTTCGGAAGAGCAGGCCGAAGTCCAGGCAGAAACCCTGGCCGAACTGATTGATGACCGCCTGGCTACCAAATATGATCTTAAAGAACTTGATATTGCGCATAAACGAGATATAAAAGAGCTTGAGGTTTCGCATAAACGAGATATAAAAGAGCTTGAGGTTTCGCTGAAACGAGATATAAAAGAACTGGATAATACCCATAAAAGCGATATGAGAGAGATGGAAATGCGCCTTACCATAAAACTTGGCGCTATTGCCGCCACCGGAATCGTCATCGTCGCCGCCCTCGTCAAACTTTTATAATTCATCCTCAACATTCCTTCCTTCCCGCAACTCGCAACTCGTAACCCGTAACTCGTAACCCGAAATGTCCAAATTCCCCAATAACCTACTGTCCGGCGCGGACCGGCCACACGTAACCGGTGTAGTTGGACTTGGACTTATAGTAGGGGTACACGGCCCATAGGTGTCAATTTAAGAAACGCCAATTAGGCTTTTGAGCCTTACCCGGCTTATGTATTTGTAATTATAGTTTTCGTAAATTGATCCATCAATTAAAACGTCTAAAGAATTTTTTCTGCTTTTTTGTCGTGACTTCTGGCATTTTAGGGTTATATTCATTATTATTTCTCTGGCATATTTCTCAATCTTTTTGATGGGGCCCATAAGCAAATCCAACAATATGGCGATATTTCTTTTAAAATATTTCACGGTTTTGTCAAAGCTTACTTCCTTTTTTGAGGTTTGCCATAAGTTTGACCTGGCTCTTGAATAACAATAAGAAATAAACATTGCAATGGAAGGCATTTTTACCTCAACTCATTGGGAGGGTACGTTTTTCGCTCCAAAGGACCGGCACATGACAACCCAGGGTGAAGCCCCGGGAAATAATGCAGTTAAGGCGACATGATGTCCCCTGGTCTGCCTAATGAGCTTTGTCTTCCAGCCACTGCTTACTGTCTTCCGCCTACTGCTTACTGTCCTCCGTCTTCCACCCTCTGCTTTATCTCGCCCCTCGTCCCTCTGGTCTTCAATGACGCCGAAGGCTAATGACGGCGTAGCCAAATGACAGCGAAGCTCAATGACGCCGAAGGCAAATGATCAATGGCGTTTCTGCCCTTCCGTCCACGGGCTGCAAGTTACGGTTTTGGTGCAAAAAGTGATTGACTTACTTTGCCCCTGGTGATAAATTAAACTCATGAAAAAGACTACTTCTTTAGTCATTCTGGTCATTGCCATATCTTTTTTTCCTTCCCTTGCGCTTTCCATTGAGCCCGCGCCAAGGATTACGGACAGGGAAGTTGTGGAAAAACTTGCAAGCCTGGCCGAAGGGCAACAATCCACGCGAAGGGAAATGGACGCACGGTTTGAAGCCATAGACAAGCGTTTTGAGAGCATAGAGTTTCAGATTAAACAGCTCCGGGAGGATATGAAGGAACAGAACAAGCAACTCCGCGAGGATATGAATCTACTCCGGCAGGATATGAACTCTCACTTTAACCGCCTTTCAGCCATGTTTGTGGCGCTTTTCGTAGCGATCATAGGATTTGCCTTATGGGATAGGCGCACCATGATAAGACCCTTTGAAACAAAGGTAAAAGAAATCGAAGAAAAAATCTCCGTAAATCACGCCAAACTCCATTCCCTTCTGGAAACCCTCCGCGCCCTGAGTAAAACCGATGCAAAGGTTGCGGAAGTCCTCAGGAGTTTTAACCTGTTGTAACAACCCCCTTAATCCCCCCCCCCCCCCTAAAACT